>JBBQYA010000067.1:0-17150 GCA_038209155.1 Sphingobacteriales bacterium
AAAAAAATTCATTAAATTTGGATATGCAATAATTACTATTAATGAGAACTTTAAAAGTTTCAATTTCAGATATTGAATATAACAAATTTGGTCTTAAAGAAGATCAATTAAGCTTTACAGAATTTATAGAACTTGTGAGAAAAGAATTGATGCGTCAAAACTTAAACAAATCCCTTGAGCTTGCCGATAAATATGGGCTGTCTAAAATGACAATGGACGAAATTTCCGAAGAAGTAAAAGCAGTAAGGAAAGATGCAAAAAGTCGTCGTTGACACAAATGTTATCGTTTCAAGTCTTATTCAACAAAATTATCCTTTTTTCATAATCGATAAGCTATTCATTGAAGACAAAATTCAACTTTGCATTTCAGAAGAATTATTGGAGGAGTATTTCGAAGTTCTTTCGAGAGCAAAATTTGCAAAATTTCAAGATTTTTTTAAAAAGGCTGAGACTTTAATTGCTTACATCGAAACAAAAGCAACAAAATTTTATCCTACCATTACACTTAATCTTATTTCTGATGATGTTGATAATATGATTTTAGAACTTGCGGACGAGTGTAATGCAGATTTTGTAATTACTGGCAACACTAGAGACTTCACATTTCCAATTTATAAACAAACTAAAATATTGACACCAAAAGATTATTGGGAAAATTATCAACCTCAATAAAATTTAATGTCAAACTAAAGTTAGCCTATTGGGCTCATTGCATTTTTATTTTTTAGGTTTAAAAATCCAATTAATTCTAAAAAAAAATTATGTAATAAATCTAATTTCTTATTTCGCATTTAAATCCTTCGCGCATCATACCTTTTAAATTCTAATGCAATGGTCTTTTCTTAATCATTCCACCTTTAGTATCACTTATACTTTGCTGGACAATAAAAGCATCTGGATCTATTTTATCTATTTCATTTTGCAGCTTGGTCAATTCTAATCGGGTTACCACGGTGTAGATTATATCAATATCGTAATTATGTTCTTCTTTTCTTCGAAACCCTCTTCGACCTTTATAAATGGTAACTCCTCTACCTAAGTTAACTAAAATAGATTTTCTGATTCGTTCACTCTTGTCTGAGATTATGGTTACTCCGGTATATTCTTCTATTCCGTTTACAATGAAATCTACCGTTTTCGATGCTGATAAATAAGTTAAAATAGCATATAATGCAATTTCTACATTAAGAAAAATGGCTGCAAAAGAAAAAATAATAATATTGATAATTAAAATTATATCTCCAATAGTCAAACTAGATTTTCTATTTATATATAAAGCTAAAACTTCTGTTCCGTCTATAACAGATCCTCCTCTTATTGATAGCCCGATACCAGCACCAAGAAAAAAACCACCAAAAACAGAAATTAATAATTTATCGTTTGTTACAACTGGATAATCAACAAATGTTAAACAAATAGCCAATCCTGAAATAGCTACAAAAGTTTTTAAAGCAAAAACTTTCGTAACCTGATTATAGCCCATTATAATAAAAGGAATATTGATAATAAAAATCAATATGGGAACTGGAATATCAAAAAGTAGATTTAACAATAGCGAAATACCTGTTACTCCCCCATCGATAAATCCACTTGGGAGCAGAAACCCTTTTAATCCAAAACCTGCGGATAGAATTCCTAACGAGATAAATAGAATATCACGGATGATTCGAAAAATTTCTTTTTTCGAAAAAACTCTCCTTCTTAATCTAAGTAATTGGGAATAAACACTCATGATTTTTTAATAAGACAATAATTCCAATAATTTTTGATTCAATCTCTTTTTTGCTAAAAAATTATCTTCCAATTCTTTGTTCATTGGAATAGCTGTATCCAAACTCGCACATCTCATAACCGGTGCGTCCAAGAAATTGAAACAATGTTCAGAAATATGAGCCGCAAGTTCTCCGCCAAAACCACTCGTAAGTGTATCTTCATGCAATACTAAAACCCTTCCAGTTTTTTTGGAAGATGTTTCTACCATTTCTTGATCCCATGGTTGCAAACTTCTTAAATCTATAATTTCTATATCAAAATCTGGATTTTGCTCAGCCACTTCGATTGCCCAATGTACCCCCAAACCATAAGTTATAATAGAAACAGAATTGCCTTCTTTTATTATTTTTCCTTTTCCAATTGGAGTTTCGTAATAACGGTCAGGAACTAAGCCAGATGATCCTCTGTATAAAAATTTATGCTCAAAATACATTACAGGATTTGGATCATTAATAGCAGCTATCAATAATCCTTTGGCATCCTCAGGAAATGCAGGATAAACAACTTTCAATCCAGGGGTTTTGGTAAACCAAGCTTCATTACTTTGCGAATGAAAAGGTCCAGCTCCGGTTCCAGCACCAGTTGGCATTCTAATTACCACATCTGCTTTTTGCTCCCATCTATAATAACTTTTAGCTAAATTATTGATAATTTGATTGAACCCACACGTAGCAAAATCGGCAAATTGCATTTCCATTACCGATTTTCTACCTTTTATACTCATACCAAAAGCTGCACCTACAATAGCAGATTCGCATAAAGGAGTATTTCTCACTCTCTCTTTTCCAAATAATTCTACAAAACCATTTGTGATTTTAAATGCACCACCATATTCTGCAATATCTTGTCCCATAATTACTAAATCAGCATGTTTCTCCATAGAAACTCTTAATCCGTCGCTTATGGCATCAATGTATCTTTTTTCTGTTCCAAAATCCAAAATCTTATCAATATTTGGTGCATAGGGAGCGTACATATCGTTCACTTCCAAATCTGTATCGGCAATAATATCTGGTAATGAAAAAACGTGAGCTACTGCGTTTTCGATTTCTGCTTTTATTTGAGCAGCATAAAAAGCATTTTTATCTACATCTAAAATCCCCTCATTTTCTAAATAATTTTTGAAATTAATAACAGGATCTTTCTGTGCCCATTCTTCCAAAAGCGCTGGTGGAACATATTTTACTCCAGACGCTTCTTCATGTCCTCGCATCCGAAAAGTTCTACATTCAATTAAAATCGGTCGTGGATTCTCGCGTATATTTTTTGCGTAAAAATCAATCGTATGATAAACTTCTAACACATTATTTCCATCTATTATCTTAGATTCTATACCATATCCAATTCCTTTATCTGCAAGATTTTCACATTTATATTGCTCACTAGTTGGTGTAGATAATCCGTATCCATTATTTTCTATCACAAATATCACTGGCAAATTCCAAACCGCTGCCACATTTAATGCTTCATGAAATTCTCCTTGGCTGGTTGCTCCTTCTCCGGTATAAACTAACGTTGCTTTTTTATCACCTTTCAATAAATCATCAAGTGCTATTCCATCTGCAATAGAAAGTTGTGGTCCTAAATGTGAAATCATCCCTACAATTTTATATTCCTGAGTTCCGAAATGAAAGGAACGATCTCTTCCTTTTGTAAAACCACTCATTTTACCTTGCCATTGGCCCATTAATCGTTCCAACGGAATTTCTCTGCTGGTGAATACGCCTAAGTTTCTGTGCATTGGAAGAATAAATTCATCTGAATTCATCGCCATGGTAGATCCAATAGAAATGGCTTCTTGACCTATTCCTGAAAACCATTTTCCAATTTTTCCTTGTCGAAGCAGAATTAACATTTTCTCTTCAACCATTCTCGGTTTCAGTAGATTTCTGTAAATGGAAAGTAAAAATTCCTCGCTGAGTTCTCTTCGATCGAAATTCATAAGATTGTTTAAGATTTTTTGCTAAAGGTCGCAAAACCTGAAAAATAACACAGCTCTATTTTGTTAAATTTTAATTTGGAAATAAAATAAAAATATTGATATTTGTATGATATTAAAATGATATCAATAAAAACATGAAAACAATTACCGAAAAAAATTCTACAGCAATCTCAGGTTACTTGATTTTGCTTATTATCACAGCCTTTATTGGCATTAGTATATTTCTTTTTTTTCAAGAAATGTTTGTCTTAGGAGGTATTTTATCGCTTATTCATTTGTTTTTAACTTTCGGATTTATGATTATAAATCCAAATGAAGCTAGAGTGTTGACCTTGTTTGGTGTTTATAAAGGAACAATCAAAGAAAATGGTTTTATGTGGGCGAATCCATTTTTAAGCAAAAAGTTAGTTTCGCTTAGAGCGATGAATTTGAATGGAGTTTCCTTGAAGGTGAATGATAAAGTTGGAAATCCAATAGAAATTGCAGCAGTTATTGTATGGCAAGTTCAAGATACAGCAAAAGCAATTTTTGAGGTAGATAATTTTAGTCAATATGTTTCAATCCAATCAGAAGCAGCTATTAGAAATCTTGCTGGAACGTATCCTTATGATCATTTTGATGATGAAATGGCAGAAATTACTCTTCGGGGTGGTGCAGAATTAGTGAATCATAAACTAGAATCAGAATTGCATGATCGCTTGGAAAGAGCTGGAATTCATGTAATAGAAGCTAGAATTTCGCATTTGTCCTATGCACCAGAAATTGCAGGAGCTATGTTGCAAAGACAGCAAGCAACTGCGGTAGTTGCAGCTAGAAAACAAATAGTTGCAGGAGCTGTAGGAATGGTAGAAATGGCTTTGGAACATTTATCTTCTCGCTCCATTGTAGTTTTGGATGATGAACGAAAAGCAGCGATGGTAAGTAATTTATTAGTAGTGCTTTGTGCTGAAAAGCATGTAAGTCCTGTAATTAATGCTGGAACTTTGCACAATTAATTATGGCGGAAAAAAAACCATTTGCTTTGCGTATTAGTGCCGAAATCATGAAGGAATTAGAAAAATGGGCGGCACAAGAATTCCGTAGTGTAAATGGTCAAATAGAATTTTTATTGAGCGAAGCCGTCAAAAAAAGAAATAAAATATCTGATAAATAGCAGGTGTTTTATTTATCCATTTTGTGGTCTGCTTTATAGCGTTCGCTGAAAGATTTTCCAGCTACATTGGGCAGAGTACGTCTATTTCCCCAACTTTTGGTAAATAGTTTTTTTAAGAAAAAATTCTTCCATTTACCACCAAAAAGATTCATTAAATTTCTGCTCAACATCACTCTTTTCCAAACAAACCATCCCCATTCCTCTTGCTTTGGAACTAATCCTTGATCTACAGAATCTCGTCGGTTATAAAGTAAAATTTTATGAATATCAATTTTTACAGGACAAACTTCGGTGCACTTTCCACAAAGGCTAGAAGCATTGCTTAAATGCTTAAAGTCTTCCATTCCTTTCAGATGTGGAGTAATAATAGATCCAATAGGACCGCTATATGTGGTTTCGTAAGTGTGACCACCGATGTTTTTATAAACCGGGCATGCATTTAAACAAGCTCCACATCGTATGCAATACAATCCTGCACGCTGATCTTTCTGTTCTAACAATTTGGTTCTGCCATTGTCCAAAAGAACCACGTACATTTCTTCAGGTCCGTCAAATTCATCCACTTGTCTGGGTCCGCTGATAATGGAATTATAAACCGTCATATTCTGACCAGTACCATGAGAACCCAATAATGGCCAAAATAATTCCAAATCATTCATGGAAGGAATTATTTTCTCAATTCCAACTACTGCAATATGTATTTTAGGAAAAGAAATAGAAAGTCTTGCATTTCCTTCATTTTCTGTAATAGCTATGCTTCCTGTATCTGCAATTAAAAAATTGGCTCCAGTAATACCCACATCTGCTGTGGTATATTTTTCGCGTAAAATTTCTCTTGCTTTTTGGGTTAATTGTTCTGGTGTAGCATCGGCGGGGGTTCCAAATTTTTCATGAAATAATTTTGCTATATCTTCTTTGGAAAGATGCATAGCTGGAGTTACTATATGATAAGGCTTTTGACCCAATAATTGGACAATGTATTCACCTAAATCTGTTTCTATCGACTCAATTTTGTTTTTATGCAAAAAATCGTTCAGATCCAATTCTTCACAAACCATAGACTTGGATTTTACCACCATTTTGGCTCCAGATCTTTTTAGTATGGTTAATATTTCTCTGTTAGCTTCTTCGGCATCATTTGCCCAAATTACTTTTCCACCTCTGCGTTGAAAAGCTGTTTCAAATTCTAATAAATATTTATCTAAATTTTCTATGGCTTTCCATTTGATCAAATGGGCTTTTCGCTTCGCATTTTCTAAATTTTCAAACTGCTTTAATCCTTGCTCCACAGAATGATTATATTTCGAAATATTGAAATTAATCTTCCTTCTATGTTCTAAATCAAAGGCTTTGTTTTCCGAATCTGTTAAAAATTGCTCTTGTAGGGCGTTCATAGTTTAAGAATTTCTTCCAGATTATTAGTTATTTTTCATTAAAATCATTTACTAAATCTACACGGATTCGGCTTCCTCTATTTACCAATTCCCATGCGGTGTAAAACACCAATTGAGTTCTTTTGTTCAGTAAATCAAAATTGATTTTAGAGATTTCATCAGTTTCTTTGTGGTAATCTTCATGCACTCCGTTGAAATAAAAGATTACAGGAATATTATTTTTTGCAAAATTATAATGATCTGATCTGTAGTAAAATTGGTTTGGGTCAGATGGATCATTGAACGTATAATCTAAATCCATTTTTCCATACTTTTTATTGCTCATTTCACTTATAGAATGCAATTCTGAACTTAATTTATCAGATCCTATCAAATAAATATAATTTTGTCCAGCATCTGTAGAATGTGGTTCATCTACACGACCGATCATGTCAATATTTAGATCTGCAATAGTGTTTTCCAACGGATAAACAGGATTTGTGGTGTAATAATCAGATCCTAATAAACCTTTTTCTTCTCCAGAAACCGCTAAAAATAAAATGCTTCTTTTAGGACCTTTACCATCTTTTTTTGCTTTTGCAAATGCCTCTGAGATTTCTAAAATAGCACTAGTTCCAGTACCATCATCATCTGCACCATTATAAACTTTTCCATCAATAATACCTAAATGGTCATAATGTGCACTTATCACTAATATTTCTTCTGGAAATTTTGTTCCCTCAATAAATCCTAAGACATTTTCTGTTTCAATATTTTGTCGATTTTTGGTAAAGTTATAAGTGATCGTATTGGTAGTGGATTTGGTTTGAGGCTTTCCATTTTCATTCATTTTAGCAACCATGCTATTAAATTTTTTATTGGATAATGAAAGTAGTTCAGCAGCCATTTTTGTAGAAATATACACTACTGTCATGTTAGGAGTTTCCAAATCTTTTTCCAATTTCATACTTGGCTCACTAAAATATCTTTTATACCTCTTCATATTTGAATCTATTTTTGGGTCTACTATTAATAGAATTTTAGGTTTTAAAGCAGTTAATTTCTCAATTTTATAGCTGTCTCGAACATAATTTTCGGATGCTTGAGAAGTGCCGCTAATTCTGAAAATACCTTTTTTGTTTTTTGGTTCACCTCTCATTATCATTAACACTTTATCTTTCACTTCCAATTTCTCTAAATCATTATAATTTGTGTCGCTAATTCCAAAGCCCGCAAATAAGATTTTATTATTAGATAATTTTTGGGAATTAAAATCTTGAACCAAATAATAATCTTTTGCAAAAGCATACGATGTATTATTAATTTTCAGTTCCATTTTTCCGATTTTAGATTCCATTACTGAAAACTTTTGAAAATAGCCGCCTTCTTTTTGTTCTTCTATGGAATGAGCTTGAAAAATTTTGGCAATATACTCTGCCGCCATTTTTTGACCTTTCTTTCCAGTTTCTCTCCCTTCAAATTCATCAGAAGCTAATATGGTTAAATGACTTCGTAATTCTTGGGAGGTGATAGTAGCTGCATATTTTTGCACATCCTCTAATGGAACATTCGCAATTTGAGCGTTTGTGAATTCTACAGAAACAAACGAAAGGAATACAAGTAATCGAAATTTATTCTTCATGAATTAAGGATTTTAAATTTTTGGATATGTGATTTTTTCAACTCTTTTTGCATGCCTACCGCCTTCAAATTCGGTTTTAAGAAAAGAACGAACAATTTTTTTAGCGTCAGAATGATTTATAAATCGTGATGGTAAACATAAAATATTTGCATCGTTATGTTTTTTGGATAATTCTGCAAGTTCAGCATTCCAACATATAGCGGCTCTTATTTTTTCATATTTATTGGCAGTAATGGCTACACCATTTGCACTTCCACAGATAAGAATTCCAAGATCAGATTTGTTTTCAGAAATTTCCTTTGCTACTGGATGCACAAAATCTGGATAGTCAACAGATTCAATAGAAAATGTACCAAAATCATAAATATCAAATTCTGTTTCAAGTTCTTTTATTAATAAATTTTTTAACTCAAAACCTGCGTGGTCGCAGCCAAAAGCTATTTTTATTTTTTTCATTTAAATTCTTCTTCAAAAGCAATCATTTTCTTTTTTCTACTTCGCTCAACACCCGCAGAAACAAAAATACTGATTTCAAACAGAATAAATAGAGGAAGAGATACTAACAATTGAGTCGAAGCATCAGGAGATGGAGTGATAATGGCGGCAACAATTAATATTGCAACAACTGCATATTTTCTGTTAGCTCGCATGAGAGCCGGCGTCACGATTCCCATTTTAGATAAAAAATAAATAATAATAGGCAATTCAAACACAATTCCAGAACCAAGAGTCAAAGTGGCAACAGTAGAAAGATAAGAATCAAAAGAAATTTGGTTTAAAATTTCTGGACTTATACTGTAAGTTCCCAAAAAATTAATAGACATGGGAACAATTAAATAATAGCCAAACAAAACACCCGTTAAAAATAGAAAAGTGCTAAAAAATACTACTCCATTGGCATAAGAAGTCTCCGTAGTGGTAAGTCCTGGTTTTACAAATCTCCACAATTCCCAAATGATATAAGGAAAACTAACAATAAAACCAGCTAAAATAGCCGTGGTTATGTGCAAAGTAAATTGCCCTGCCATCTGATTGTTCATAATTCTGAAACCTATATCAGTGATGCACAAACCATCGCCCATATTTAGGTATTTGCCTAATTCGCACATTTTACGATAAGTCCAGAAATCTATATTTTTTGGTCCAAATATTAAGACATCAAATAGAAAAGTTTTATTAGCGAAAAAAAAACCAGAGCTTATTACTAAAACGATTACAGATCGTATTATATGCCACCTCAAAGTTTCGATGTGATCAAAAAACGACATTTCCGAATCCATACTTTTCGGCTTTATAAATTTAAGAATTCTGTTTTGCTTTTCAGGAGTATGGAGATCGCTCATGCTGGGTGCGCTATTTTTGTTTTTTTGCTAAACAAAAAAACCATTCCAGAAATTTAAGAATGGTTTATTGTAAACAAGATTTTTTTAATTTTATTCTGTGAGATCAAAGGTTTCCATAAATTTTGTGGTAAAGTTACCTGCTCTGTAATTGGCATCTTGCATCAATCTTAAATGAAATGGAATAGTAGTTTTCACTCCTTCTATCACAAATTCGCTTAATGCTCTTTCCATTGTATTTATAGCTTCTTCACGGGTTTGAGCTACTGTTATCAATTTTGCAATCATAGAATCGTAATTGGAAGGAATAGTATATCCTGCATACACATGAGTATCTACTCTTACTCCATGTCCGCCCGGAGAATGGAAATTGGTAATCTTGCCAGGGCAAGGTCTGAAATTATTAAATGGATCTTCAGCATTAATTCTACATTCAATAGCATGCATATTGGGGAAATACGATTTTCCTGAAATCGGGATTCCTGCGGCCACTTTTATTTGTTCTTTTATCAAATCAAAATTGATAACCTCTTCTGTTACCGGATGTTCTACCTGTATTCTGGTATTCATTTCCATAAAATAAAAATCATGATTCTTATCAACTAAGAATTCGATGGTTCCAGCACCTTCATAATTTACTGCTAAAGCACCCTTTATGGCAGCTTCTCCCATTTTCTTTCTCAATTTATCTGTCATAAATGGAGAAGGAGCTTCTTCAGTTAATTTCTGATGGCGTCTTTGGATGGAACAATCTCGCTCAGATAAATGACAAACTTTACCATATTGATCTCCAACTACTTGAATTTCAATATGTCTTGGATCCTCAATATATTTTTCCAAATACATTCCATCATTTCCAAATGATGCTAAGGATTCCTGCCGAGCAGAATCCCATGCAGACTCGAAATCTTCTTCTTTCCAAATAATCCGCATTCCTTTTCCACCACCACCTGCAGTTGCTTTTATAATTACTGGATATCCTATTTTTTTGGCAATTTTAATTCCTTCTTTTAAATCTTCCAACAAACCTTCTGAACCTGGAATTATAGGAACTCCAGCTTTCTTCATCGTGTCTTTTGCATTTGCTTTATCGCCCATTCCATTGATCATTTCTGCACTTGCGCCGATAAACTTTATTCCGTTTTCATGGCAAATAGCACTGAATCGAGCATTTTCAGACAAAAATCCATATCCTGGATGTATTGCATCTGCATTGGTAATTTCTGCAGCTGCTATAATGTTTGGGATACTTAAATAGGAATCTTTGCTGGGAGCAGGGCCTATACAAACAGCCTCATCTGCAAATCGAACGTGCAAACTGTCTCGGTCTGCTGTAGAATATACAGCTACAGTTTTGATCCCCATCTCTTTACAAGTTCGGATGATTCGTAAGGCTATTTCGCCACGGTTTGCTATCAGAATTTTTTTAAACATAGGGGATGTATAAAATCGTTTTTCGAAATATTATTTTTTGATTTTGGCATAATTAAATACAAATACCAAATTTTTATTTAAATGAAAATAATTAATTGGGATCAACCAAAAACAAGGGTTGATCATATTCGACTGGACTAGAATTATCAACTAAGACTTTCACAATCGTTCCGCTTATTTCTGATTCTATTTCGTTGAAAAGCTTCATAGCTTCTATAATACAAACTACCTTTCCTGCTTTTATTTCATCACCTACATTCACAAACAAAGGTTTATCTGGCGTTGATGATCGGTAAAATGTTCCTATCATAGGAGATTTTATGGTCACATAATTAGACTCAGTAGAAGACGATGGAGCCGCTATACTTTCTGATATTGCAGGGGCTTGGGGAGCATAATTGATCGGATTTTGCGCTACTTGCGGTACTATCATCGGCATATTTGCTTGCACAAAAGTAGGTTCCTGATTAGTTTTTATACTAATTTTAAAATTATCTTGCTCTATAGAAACTTCGTTTACACCCGATTTTGCTACAAACCTAATTAGTTCTTGTATTTGTTTAATATCCATATTATTCGCAAATTTTAAGTCTAAAAAAATTAAACCTACAAAATTATTTTACTCTAAAAGTATTTTTAAAAATTAAGACGATTTTAAATCTAAACTTAATATGCCCAAGTCAAATAAATAGACCCCCAAGTAAATCCTCCTCCAAAAGCCGCCAGCACAATTTTATCTCCTTTTTTCATTTTATCTTCCCACTCCCAAAGACATAATGGAATGGTTCCATTAGTTGTATTTCCGTATCTGTGAATATTAACCATTACTTTATCTTCCCCCAATCCCATTCTTTCTGCAGTGGCATCTATTATTCGTTTATTCGCTTGATGAGGAACTAACCAAGCTACATCTTCTGCTTTCAACTGATTTCGTTCCATAATTTCAGCAGACACATCTGCCATATTTGTCACCGCAAATTTGAAAATTGATTTTCCTTCTTGATATACAAAATGACTTCTTTCGTCTACTGTTTGATGGCTAGCAGGATGGATAGATCCTCCACCTTTTTGATATAATGAATGTCTTCCAGAACCGTCAGCTTTTAAAATAGAATCTTGAATTCCTAAACCTTCGTAATTTGGTTCTAGCAATACAGCACCCGCTCCATCGCCAAATATTATGCAGGTAGCTCGGTCTTCAAAATTCATGATTGACGACATTTTATCTCCACTTACTATAATTACTTTTTTGTATTTTCCAGATTCTATGAATCTTGTTCCAGTTTCCAATCCAAATATAAAACCTGAACAAGCAGCACTCAAATCGTATGAAAAGGCATTTATAGCTCCAATTTTATCACTTATGATATTGGCAGTAGCCGGAAAAGGATAATCGGGTGTAATAGTGGTACAAATAATTAAATCTATCTCAGAAGCATCAATTCCTCGCTTCTTAAGCAAACCATTGATTGCGAAAACGCACATATCAGATGTACCAAGACCTTCCCCCTTTAATATTCTTCTTTCTTTTATTCCTGTTCTTGATGTGATCCACTCATCATTCGTATCCACAATGGTTTCGAGTTCTGCATTGGTAAGAATGTAATCTGGAACGTAACCGTTTACAGCTGTAATAGCGGCTGTTATATTATTCATATTTTCTTTTTGAGAAATAATTTGTGTGCCTTATTCAATTTATTACTCTTTAATCGCATTCTTTATTTTCTCAACTATATCAGCTTGATATAATTTTTTACAAAAAAGAATCATATTTTTTATTGCTTCGGCATTTGAAACTCCATGTCCAATGATAACTGGAGCATTCACCCCTACTATCGGGCTTCCACCATGCATTTCATAACTAAACATATCGAAAAAAGGATCTTTAAAACCTCTTTTTCTTGTTAACTCATAAAACGATTCAGCCATTTTTAAAACTACATTTCCTGTAAAGCCATCGCATACAATAACATCCGCTTGCTCATTAAACAAATCTCTTCCTTCCACATTTCCAATAAAATTTATTTTAGAATTAGCTTTTAAAAGTTGAAAGGTTTGTTGGCTCAACAAATTTCCTTTTTCCTCTTCTTCTCCTAAATTTAATAATCCAATTTTAGGATTTTCTATTCCATAAACATTTTGCGCATACAAAGATCCCATTATTGCAAATTGTACCAATGTTTCTGGTTTGCAGTCTGCATTGGCACCTACATCTAATAAAAGTCCATATTTGCCAGATTCTTTTGGCAGAACAGATGCAATTGCGGGCCTCATGATACCATCTATCGCTTTCACGCTGTACATAGCCCCAACCATCATCGCGCCTGTGTTTCCTGCACTAGAAAAAGCATGAATTTTACCTTCTTTTAAATGCAAAAACCCAATTCCAATACTAGAATTAGGCTTTTTTGTTAATGCTTTTACCGGATGTTCAGACATACCGATCACTTCTTGAGTATGAATAAAATCAAATTTGTTAATATCGATTCCAGCTAATTGAATAATTTCTTTAGCTCGAATTTCATCACCAATCAATACGATTCTATCATCGGATGGTAATTCAGCCAATGCCGCTATGGCACCTGAAACTATTGCATCAGGAGCAAAATCACCACCTGAAATATCCAATCCAATTTTCATCAACTATTATGCGGCCACTGTATTATCTACAATCATTTTACCACGGTAGAATAAATTTCCTTCTACCAAGTATGCCCTATGTGGTAAATGTACTGTTCCTGTTGTTGTGCATACAAATACCGGAGCTGCTGTAGCTTTATAATGTGTTCTACGTTTGTCTCTTCGCGATTTGGAAATCTTTCGTTTTGGATGTGCCATTGTTTTTTTAAATTATTTTATTGAATGTTTTTTAATTTATCCCATCGTGGGTCTCCCTTATCCGCTTCACTTTTACTTTTATTTAATTTTTTCAATATCTCTTCCATCTCTTTATCGCAATCTGGTTGCCCATTTTTTTTCAAAGGATGCAAGGGAAACATCGGACAAGCTACTATGATAAATTCATAAATCAACTCTGAAATATTAATTTCAAAAGCTGTTTTTGGCAAAATCATTAAATCATCGTCAGTCTCTTCATCAGGGTTTCCAAGTTTTACAATTTCTTTATTGCTCGCTTTTAATTCCTGTTGATAATGTGCATTACATCGGTCGCATATCAATTCAACGGTTCCATCCAAACTTAGCATAAGCATAAATCTGTTTTCTTGTTGTTTATCAAACTCAACCGAGATCTTTAAATCTCCTTTTTTAACAGGAGAATATTGAAAATGCTCAAAGAACGAATCTTTTACTTCATAATTAAATACATGTTTTCCGGGTGTAAGACCTACAAAAGGTATAGAAAAGTCTTTTAATGAATTCAACACTTTTTAATTAAGCCTGCAAATGTACGGCAAATTCTTTGAAATATACAAAACCAAATTCATTGCTAATTTAATGACCTCTTTCTCTAGTTAATTTATTGATTTTAAGAGGATGAGCAGTTAATTCAGAAAACTCTTTTCTTTTCTTAATAATTGAAACAGCCATATAAATAGCCTCCCTGAAAGAAGATAGGGAAGCCTCATTCTTGCCAGCAATATCATAAGCAGTTCCATGATCTGGAGAGGTTCTCACAAAATCTAGCCCTGCTGTGTAATTTACTCCATGATTAAAGGATATCGTTTTGAATGGAATTAAACCTTGATCATGGTACATTGCCATCACTCCATCAAATTGTTTATAAAGCCCATTTCCAAAAAAACCGTCAGAAGGATAAGGTCCAAAGATTAATTTCTTTTGGTTTTTCAAACTTTCAATTACTGGAATAATCATATCCAATTCTTCATTCCCAATCACACCTTTGTCTCCAGCATGAGGGTTCAATCCTAAAACTGCAATTTTGGGTCGAGTAATTCCGAAATCTACTTTTAAACTATCATGCATCAAATTGATTTTTTTTTCAATTAATTCTTGATTTAATTTTTTAGCCACCTCTGCTAATGGAATATGACCAGTAACCACTCCAATCTTTAACTCATCACTACACAAAAGCATTAATGAATCTGATCCACCTAGCTTTTCTTGTAAATACTCTGTATGACCAGCAAATTTAAAATCAGCACTTTGTATAGAGTGTTTGTCAATAGGTGCGGTAACTAATGCATCTAGCAAACCATCTTTGAGATCTTGTGTGGCAGATTCCAACGATTTAAAGGTGAATTTTCCATTATCTGAATTTGCTTTACCAGGTTCTATTTTTATTTCTTCTTCCCAACAATTAATCAAATTAAATCTCTTTTCATTTGCTTCAGAAGGGCTTTTTATTTGTTGAAAGTTGAAATCAGGAAGCTCTAGATTTTTTTTATAAAAAGAAACTACCTTCGAAGACGCATATAATATAGGTGTGCAAAAATCTATCATTCGTAGATCAGAAAAAGTTTTCAGAATAATTTCTGGCCCTATTCCATTTATATCTCCTATACTTATCCCTATTTTAATTTTATTTGCATTCATAAGAATCCTCGGCGCTAAATCATTTAATATTTTTTTAAAACGCCAAATATAGCCTATATATACTACAAAGATGAGTTTGGTAAAAGCAAAAAAACATTTAGGTCAACACTTTTTGACAGATAAAAATATTGCCCTAAAAATATGTACAGCATTATTGATAGATTCTGATCAAAGAAATGTATTAGAAGTAGGCCCAGGAATGGGTATTTTGTCCGATATTCTATTAGAAATCAAAGACTTTAAAACCTATTTAATTGATATTGATACAGAATCTATTGATTATTTAAAAAAGAAATATCCCGATTATACTGACCAAATAATAGAAGGAGATTTTCTTAAATTTAATTTTGATACATATTTTAAATCTCAGGTAGCTATTATTGGCAATTTTCCTTACAATATTTCCACTCAAATACTTTTCAGAGTATTAGAAGAAAGAGAAAAAGTAGATATAGTGGTTGGAATGTTTCAAAAAGAAGTTGCAGAGCGAATTGCAGCAAAAGCTGGAAACAAAACCTATGGTATTTTAAGTGTTCTACTACAAGCCTATTATAAGATAGAATATTTGTTTACAGTCAATCCTTCTGTATTTAATCCACCGCCAAAAGTAAAATCGGCAGTAATCAGACTTACTAGATTGAGAACCATTATTCCTGATTGTGATGAAAAATTATTTTTGCAAATAGTAAAGGCTGGATTTAATCAAAGAAGAAAAACATTAAGAAATGCACTATCAGCACATTTAAATTCAGGCACAAAGCAAAATCCGATTTTGGATTTAAGAGCAGAAGCGCTCAATCCAGAGCAATTTATTGAACTAACAAAATTCCTTTCTATTGGTAAAGAATAGTATGAAGACATTAATAATAGACGATGTACATCCGATTTTAATAGAAAAACTCTCTGTTTTTGGAATAGATGTAAACTACAGACCAGAAATTTCTAAAGATGATTTTTTTGCAATTCTTCCTAAAATTGAAATTTTGGTGGTACGATCCAAATTTAAAATTGATAAAGAGATTTTTGACAAAGGAAAGAAACTAAAATTAATAGCTAGAGCTGGTGCAGGAATGGACAATATTGATGTCATCAAAGCTTATAAACATAAAGTTGAATTAATAAATGCGCCAGAAGGAAACAGAAATGCGGTCGCCGAGCATACATTAGGAATGCTACTTTCATTATTAAATAAAATAAATCATGGTAATGATCAAATCAGAAACGGGAAATTTAATAGAGAAGGAAATAGAGGAGAAGAACTTTCTGGAAAAACGGTTGGAATAATTGGTTACGGTAATACAGGACAAGCATTCGCAAAGCTGCTTTCTAGTTTTGATGTAAAAGTTTTAGCTTTTGATCTATACAAAAAAGATTTTTCAGACGAATATGCACAAGAAACGGAAATGCATACTATATATAAGGACTGCGATGTTGTTAGTATTCATGTGCCTTTAGATGAATTCAACCAAAAGTATTTTGATAAAGAGTTTTATTTAAAATTTGAGAAACCAATTTTTCTAATCAACACATCTAGAGGTGAATTATTAAGTTTCGAAATCTTAAATAGTTTAATAGATCAGTGCAAAATTAAAGGATTTGGATTAGATGTTTTTGAGAATGAAAAATTTGAAAATTTCAGTTTGGAACAAAAATCTATGTTTAATAGACTTAAAGCACATTCATTTGGAGTCTTTACTCCGCATGTTGCAGGCTGGACAAAGGAATCTTATCTTAAAATCAGTGAAATTCTTACAAAAAAAATAATTTTTTTTGTAACAAAAACCAAGACGTAAATTGTTCATAATGAAAAGGCTGAAAGTTTTAAGTTAAAAAATCATACTATTCTTGTAACATTTGTTTTACTTTTTTCTTGACAATGAAATAATTTACGTCTATATTTATTTTTTATTGCACAAACCTAGTCTAATACTACTACTTAAATTTAATTCTTAAACGCATGAGAAAAATTTACTATTTA
>JBBQYA010000068.1:0-16130 GCA_038209155.1 Sphingobacteriales bacterium
AGAAAAAAGAAACTGAATATATTTTGATTGGTACTTTAATTAGTTTTATATCAGTTATACATACTGGTGCTTATTATGAAATGGTTGGAATAAAAAAAAGTCGTATTAAACGACTTTTTTTATGGTTTTTTTCATTGCTACTTTGGACTTATCGTTTACTTGCTCCTTGGTATTAGTAGCATTTTTATTATAAGTGGGCTTGGTAGTCACTGGTTCAGATAGTTCAGATCCTGCGTTTTCTAATTCAACGTCTTCTTCTGTAAATAATGGCATTACAGAAAGTATAGTATACCAAGAAATTATCTTCTTTATGTCTGAACCATAAACCCGCTCTGCATCATGTTCTGGGGCTACTTCTCCAAAATATTTTTTCAAAACAGCAGGTTCTGCTTTTACATCAGGTATTGGATGGCTGGTTTTTTTACTATCCATACTTTCAAATATAGATTTCAAGGTAAGATCCTCTAAATCGCCAAAAATAGTTATGTCGTTTAATGTAGCTAGTTTTTGCGTGCTTCCAGTTATAATTTTTGTTTTCAGTTCATCTAAAGATTCTAGAATAAATCCAGATTTGTTTTTCCCAATTACTTTAAACAATCCACTTTTACCGGTTACCGAAACTATTGCTTGTAAATTCATAATTTGTGTTTAATTTTCTTCTATCACTTCTACACTTACCATTTTATCACCTTGGCGAATATCATCAATTACAGATAAACCATCAGTAACTTTTCCGAACACAGTGTGATTTCTGTCTAAATGTGCGGTATTTTGTCGGCTATGGCAAACAAAAAATTGCGAACCACCTGTGTTTCTTCCAGCATGTGCCATAGAAAGTACACCTCTATCGTGATATTGGTTGTCGCCAGTTAATTCACAATCTATTTGATAACCTGGACCACCAGCTCCAGTACCAGTAGGATCACCTCCTTGAATAACAAAATCAGGTATCACTCTATGAAAAGTTACACCATTATAATAGCCTGATTTGGCTAACTTTAAGAAATTAGCGACAGTATTTGGAGCATCTTTATCAAAGAACTCTACCGTCATATCTCCTTTTTCTGTTTTAATTATTGCTTTACTCATGAAATTTATGGTTAAAAATTCAAAAGTAAAAAAATATTCGTGTATAAAGATGAAATGCAATCAAACCCTTTTAAAAACTGAACTATTCGACAGAGAATTAATGGACTAATTATTTAAATCAAATAATAGAATTTACCTTTACACGTATTAAACAAAATGATTTCTGATTGGGATTATTTTTTATTTTACTTAAGCTTACAATAAATTCATATGTTAAAGTCAATTATTCTGTTTTTTTCTTTCGGTTGCTTTTCTTTATTAGCTCATTCGTCATCCATACTGATTCCAATGGACAATACGCAGAAGAATCATCTGAAAGCTTACGGTATTACTTTTTGGATTTTGCAAAACCAAGTAGAAGCAAAATGGCTTCTTAACTATCGAGGAGGAAGCTTTTTATTTCAATTTGCTAGTTCAATAGAGAATGAGTGCAACATAAGAGGTGTGAGTTATGAAGTAGTTCCCGATGTGCAAGTAAATGCAATTTTGACACAAATAGCTGGAGAAGATGTAAATATGGATGTGGTGAAATTGGAGCAGGTTCCAAAAATTGCCGTTTATTCTCCAAAAAACAAATTGCCTTGGGATGATGCTGTGACTTTGGTTTTAAAATATGCTGAAATTCCATATGAGGTAGTTTACGATGAAGAGGTAATACAAGGAAAACTGCCATTATATGATTGGTTGCACATGCACCACGAAGATTTTACTGGGCAGTATGGTCGTTTTTATGCAGCATATAAAGCAGCCTCTTGGTATCAAGAAGATGTGCGATTGAATGAGGCTACTGCTCGTAGATTAGGATTTCAGAAAGTTTCTCAGCTTAAGTTGGCAGTTGCCAAAAAGATTAAAGATTTTACCGCAGGTGGAGGATTTTTATTTGCTATGTGCAGTGGTACAGATAGTTATGATATTGCTTTGGCAGCAGAAGGTTTAGATATTTGTGAAAGTATGTTTGATGGAGATCCAGCAGATCCCCAAGCTCAAGGCAAATTAGATTTTTCTAAAACCTTTGCATTTGAAAAATTTAAGTTGGATATGAATCCCTATAATTACGAATTTTCGTCAATAGATGCCACTCCCACTCGTTCTGTAAGCAAAGAATCAGATGTTTTCAGCTTGTTTGAATTTTCTGCAAAATACGATGTTGTTCCTACTATACTTACTCAGGATCATGATCGTATTATAAAGGGATTTATGGGACAAACTACTTCTTTCAGAAAGCCAACATTGAAATCAAATGTTCTTATTTTAGGTGAAAATAAAACAATTGGAGAAGCAAAATACATTCATGGTTCGTATGGAAACGGTACATGGACTTTCTATGGTGGGCATGATCCTGAAGATTTTCAACATATGGTGAATGATCCAATTACCGATTTAAATCTACATCCAAACTCGCCAGGTTATCGTCTTATTTTAAATAATGTTTTGTTTCCAGCAGCAAAAAAGAAAAAACAAAAAACTTGATTTAATCAAAAAATTTCCAGTCAATTCCCAAAACAAAAGTTCTTGGAGCCATTGGATATCCATCAGTCGTTATATAGGAAGGTCTAATCCAACCTTCATTTAAGTGATCAAATTTTACGATAAATCGAGTTCTTTTTAATTTTGCAACCAAAAATAAATCTATTTGAGCATAAGCTTCTGCAAGGGTATTATCTGAGGTAATAAATTGATTGACACTAGCTTGGTAACTGTAAGGTCGAAAACTAGAAAAATAACTGAGATCAAACCCAACCTGAAATTCTACTGCCTTTTTAAATACTTTATTAGAATAATATAAACTATGAATACCACTAAATTCTGGTGAGCGAAGAATTTTTGTATTCGCTATCTTTTGATAATTTATATTGTTTTGAGAAACAAATTTACCAAACCGAATTTGCTTATTTAGCTCTATTCCAACAATTTCTATAGATTTAAAAAACTGTTTAGGAATTACAACAGAGGAATCTGCACCAGCGAAATATAAAACATTATTGATTGTATTAATACTTAATTTAACTTGATCTATAAGTTGATAAAAGTTTATACTGCCAAAGAAACTTTGATTTGTTTGATTTTTAAAGTCATTTTCCCATCTACTGGAATTAGCATTAAATGAATTAAAAATAAAAGCTGGGCTTTTAGAACTAGAAAGAAAGCCAAATTCTGCAATTTTTTTTCCGATACTATCATTAAGTTCGAATCCTCCTTCTACAGAATAATCTCCACTATTATAGCCACTTAAAATTTGGTATGCATCTCCTTTTACTTTTATATAGTTAGAAATTGGAAGATTTAGCTGAGTTCTAAAACCATTATTCAAAAAATTATTAATTTTGGTGTCTTGTTTAATAAAAACACCTTGCTGAAAAGTAGAAAAAGAAAAACCTAAATAATTTATTCCAAATTCATGATTCAAAGAGCTTATAAAAGTGCTATCGTTTGTAATACTTGAGTTTAAAAATTGAAATTTATAATTTTCATTTATATTATTTTCGTCTTTAAATTCATATTTATTTTCAGAATAATTCGCATTTTGAAAGACAGACACGCTTTTTTTTGTTTTGCTAGAGTCAATCTTTAAATCATTCACAAATGAATATTTATGTTGTAAAGAAAACAAAAGCCCTCTTTGTATATTTGTAGCAGTAGAAAGTTTGACTGGTTCAAATTCTGTTGAAACACTACTTCCTGTGTTAATTATATTATTATTGACAATGCCCCCATTTTCTTGTGCATCAATTTTATTTACTATGATTGTTGCAAAACTTCTATACTTACTATTTTTAGACAAAAAGGTAGTAAAAAATCTAAAATTAGTATGATTAGTTTTTTGTCTTTGATAATAATTTGTTGAACCATTTCTTTTAAAATCAAATCCAACATTAAATCTAGGATTTATATTTTCTGAAAAAGTAGCCTCTAAAGATTGTTGTTTTAATCTGCCATTAATAAAAGTTAAAGAAGTATAGGGAGATCTGGCATCAAAGAATTTAGTATTCTCTATAGTATATAAATGATCGTCGAAAGAATGAAACCCATAGTCGAAGCCTATTGTAGAATCTGATTCGAAAAGATGATTTCTAGATGCTAATCCATAACCGCCTAGGTTAGCTCTATTTCCAATACCGTTTTTCAAAGATTGATTGAAACGCTGATAATTAAGCAACTGAGTATCTGCTGAAAAAAATAGTGTACTATCTTTTAGTAATGAATTGGAGTAGAAATACCGAACACCAGAAGCATTATAAACTGATGTACTATCTGCTTTTGTTGAATTTGCAAAAGAAAGTAAAACTAATAAAACTAAAATGAAATAGATTTTGATCATTAATTTTTAAGCAGTTTGCGAGTAGACACACCCGCTTCTGATTCTACTTTTACTAAATAAATTCCTTTACTTAAATTTTCAT
This sequence comes from Sphingobacteriales bacterium, assembly GCA_038209155.1. Lineage (GTDB taxonomy): Bacteria > Bacteroidota > Bacteroidia > Sphingobacteriales > Sphingobacteriaceae > JBBQYA01. Next base: position 4,491 of record JBBQYA010000068.1, read on the forward strand.
TTAGAAATAAAATATTTTTCTCTCCTTTTAAAATATTCAAAAAAAATTGCTCAGCAATTACTTTTCCTTGGCTGTCCAATAATGTTGCTTTCAACTTCCCTAAATTATTTTCAGATTGTATAAAAATTTTATCTTCAAAAGGACTTGGGTAAATTTCTAAATCTACATTTGAATTTACTTGAGCAAACCCAGTTCCAGGCACTTTAGTTCCATCCAAAATAACTAATCCATATTTACGGTCACTCGCAATAATTTTACCTGAACTAAAGAAAGGGTATACTCCCCAACATCCATAATAAAAATCACCATCCCCATCTGGATAAGTGTCATATCCAGCTACTCTGACTACATTTAATGGATCTGAAACATCAAAAACTTGAACACCATCTTGGTAGTAAGATATATACGCTAATTTACCTTTTACATGAGGATTGTGCGGTGTAGAATTTAAATTTGGAGTTCTGAAACTACTTAAATAAGTTATGTTATTTAAATTAGAAACATCGATTATTTTCATAGGTAATTTAGTAGGAACTTCGTCTGCCATAACTAAATTTTTACTATCTTCTGTCAACCAACCACTATGGCAATAACCAGCAAAAGGATAATTAGCAAATTCTCCAATTATATCTATTTGGAGTGGATTAGAAACATCATAAATAACTAATCCAGAAAAACCTGAAAAAGCATAAAGAGTATCATTTCTTAAAAAACCATCATGAATATAATTTGCATTTGGATTGGTGTAATTAGCTAGTAAAGTTGGATTAACTGGATTTACTGTTAGGTCTAGAATAGTGATAGTTGGCGCAGAATTATTATTAATTGTTCCGCCAAAATTATACAGCTTTCCATTCTCAATGTATAAAGTATGACCTTTTTTTATCAATAAATTACTGTCATAAACTTTCACGACTGAATCTGGTAAATACTGTAAATCAAAAATTTGCAAAGAACCGTTTCCACCATCATTTACACCATAGGCATAATTTAAATAGGTTTTAAATTCTCTCCAATTCACATTTTGTGCAGCACCAGCAAATTTATTTACCAATCTTGGATTGTTCCCATTGGTAATATCTACAAAATAAGTAAAATTCTTACTTCCAAATATTCCATATTCTTTTCCGTTTGGTGCTGTGTATCCCCAAACTGCATTATATTTTTCATCAATATTGGTCGGTGTAAAACTAGAATCGGAATAAGTTCCCAATTTGGTCATATTAAGATTCAAATTACTTTGAGAATAAGCTTGAATAAAATTTGCTAAAACAAATAATGCGGTAATGAATGCTTTCATAAACAATTTTTTAAATTATTATAAAGATAAAATTATTTCTTTGATGATGATAGTAAGCATAGGTTCAGCTTTAGTAGCTGTTTCTATTATTTCTGGTATGGAAACAGGTTTTAAATTTTCTGAAAAACCTTCGTCAGTAATTACAGAAATAGCAAAAACTGGCAAACTCATGTGGTTTGCTACTATAACCTCTGGTACTGTGGACATTCCAACTACATCGCCACCAATAATTCGCAAATACCGATATTCTGCTTTGGTTTCTAAATGTGGACCTTGCACAGCCACATAAATGCCAGAATGAGTTTTTATATTATGTTTTTTAGCAATTTCTAATCCTCTATTTATCAATTCTTGATCGTAAGGAGCACTCATATCTGGAAATCTCGGACCTAATTCATCCTCATTTCTTCCACGCAATGGATTGTGTGGCAGCAAATTTATGTGATCGCTAATAATCATCAAATCTCCTTTTTTGAATGCAGGATTTAATGAACCACAGGCATTAGAAAGAAATAATTTTTTGATTCCAAGCATTTTTAATACCCGTATCGGAAAGGTAATTTCCTGCATATTATACCCCTCGTAATAGTGCATTCTGCCTTGCATTGCTACTACTTTCTTACCGCCTAATTCACCGAAAATCAAACATCCTGTATGGAATTCTACCGTTGATATAGGAAAATCAGGAATGCTGGAATAATGCAATTGATGAGAAATTTTAATTTCATTAATTAAACCTCCTAAACCAGTTCCCAAAACTATTCCGAACTCGGGTTCAAAATTGTTGGTTTTCTTTTTAATATATTCAGTTGTGTGCTGTATTTGTTGCAACATATTTTTTTAATAAAGTATCAAATTGAGTTTTGTCATGTTCGTTCATTTCTGCTTGAATGGGCAAATAATAAACTGAAAATTCTTCTAAAAATTTTTTGTATTTATCTCCTAATAAACGCATTGCATCTTTTTCGGTAGTAATTATTATTTTTTTTGTTTCCGTTTCTTTCTCAAAGCCCGCTTTTATTTTGTTCAAATTTGCCATCGAGTAATTATGATGATCTGAAAATGCAAAATGGGTAATAAGTTTTGTTTTTTCAGAAAGAAAATTATGCAATGTTTTTGGATGTGCAATTCCGGTGAATAAAATGATCCGAGTTTTTTTGTCAATATCTGCTAAGGTGAAAACTGTTTCTGAATTTTTATGCCCAAGAATTTTTAATTCTCCATATTTAATATAACTATAAAAAACTTTCTGATTATTTCTAATAGGCAATTTTGCTTCCACTCTACGCCTTTCCATAGGTGAAAAGAATTTATCTGTTTTGGTTACTACAATTATATCTGCTCGATTTAAATTAGAAATTGGCTCACGCAAATTTCCAGAAGGCAAAAAATAATCTTTCTTAAAAACGCTGTTATAATCAAATAATAAAATGCTAAACCCAGGTTTTATTGCTCTATGTTGATATGCATCATCCAATATAATTACCTTTACTTGATCTTTAATTTGCTCCACTCCTTTCACTCGATTTTCTGATACAGCTACCAAAATATCTGAATGATTTAATTTGTATTGTAAAGGTTCATCACCGATTTCATCCGAACTACAATCTTTCTGCACAATCAAAAAACCAGATTTTTTTCTTCCATATCCTCGACTGAGCAATGCCAATTCATAGTCTTTTTTTAATAGCCGAATTAAATAATCTGCCATTGGAGTTTTACCTGAACCGCCCACGGCAATGTTTCCAACAGAAATAATTGGCAAATCGAAACTTCTTGATTTTATCCAGTTTTGATCATAGCAGTAATTGCGAATGGCAATAACGAAACCATAAATCAAGGTAATAGGAAAAAGAAGTATTCGTATAAAGCTCATTTTATAGGGTAAAGGTAAAATTCTACCGTAGAAACCTCAAACAAAATTTATTTTTAGATTTTTTCTTTTCATGATGTAGATTATCAAATATTTCAGCTTCCATTTATCTTAAATATTTAGATAGAAAAAAATATTATCAAGAATTAAAGTTTCAAAAACGCAGGAAGTTAAACCCTATCATCTAGAACTTAGCAGTGAATCTCGGGAAAATTACTTCACATTGTACACAAAAATTCACACGCCATAAAAGAAAAACCATTCATTTCGCCTATTTAAATAGGTGTTAAAACAGGCACGATGATAGAAATATAAATTTCATCACTAAATAAACAAATAGTATGGACTCATTAGATTTAAAAGGAAAATGGAATCAGTTGAAAGGAAAAGTTAAGCAAGAATATGCTGACATGACTGATGATGATTTGAAGTATGAAGAAGGAAAAGAAGATGAATTGTATGGAAGATTGCAAACCAAAATGGGTAAATCCAGAGAAGGAGTTATTAGTTGGTTGAAGGGATTAGATAAATAAAAAAATTATTTATCATAAAAAAAGCCTTGGTTTTCATCAAGGCTTTTTTTATGAATTATACCCATTAAACTATAAATAATTTAATACTTTTTTTACATAAATATGTTTATTTAAAATTAAATTTAACTTTTGACAAAATTATATTTCTACGGCGTGAGGGATGGAAGCGGCATCCTTTTTTTGTTTTTCACAAAAAAAGATATAGCGTACAGCCCGACCCAAATCCTTTGTAATCAATAACTTAATTAAATAAAATCTAACTAAGGATTTGGGACACGCACAAAAGCATTTTTTATTTAATTTTAAAAAACAATCCTTCTTAATCTAAAGAATTCTAAAATATTCTTTAATACTAAAAACTTTATTCTATTTATAAATCAATTAGTTTACATTATAATTTTAAAATGAATTTCACTAAAATTTATATAATTAAATTAATGATCATGCCCATGTTGATGCACATGTTTATGAATTAATTCTTGAGGAGTAGCCGCACGAATACTTTCTACTGTTACATCAAAATTTAGGGTTTCGCCAGCCAATGGATGATTAGCATCTACATGTACCACATCTTCTTTGACTTCTTTCACCACAATATTCATAATGCCGTTTTCATCTTCAGATTGGAACTGCATACCAGCTTCTAACACCGCATCTGGCGGAAAATTCATTCGCGGAACTTGAAAAAGTAATGTATCATCGAATAAACCATAAGCTTCTTCTGGTACTACTTGCACCTTTTTGCTCTGACCAATTTCCATATTTTCCATTTCCTTTTCCAATCCCGGAACAATGTTTTCTGCTCCGTGCAAGTACATTAGCGGTTCACCTGGGTAAGATTGATCCAATATTTCTCCATCTTGATTGGTTAAAATAAATGAAAAGCCAACCACATCTCCTTTTTTTATTGTCTGCATATTAACTATAGATTTTTGTGCAAAGCTATAAATTTTACATTTTATTGCCAATTGAAATTGGTAAAAAACAAAGTCGCATGGGTAATTTTATATCTTTGCCCACCTAAATAAATAATTATGCTTAAAGGATTTTTTAATGTTCCAAAACCTGTAAACGAACCTGTTCTCAACTATGCTCCAGGAAGTAAGGAACGTGCAAATTTGAAACTTGCTCTTACAAAATATCGTTCAGAAGTAAAAGATATTCCTATGTATATCGGTGGTAAAGAAGTATTTACCAATAAAAAAGTAAGTATTCATCCTCCGCATGATCATCAACATTTATTAGGTCATTATTCTTCTGGCGACAAGAGCCATGTTGCGGATGCTATCAATGCTGCATTAGCCGCAAAAGAAAATTGGGAAAACCTAGCTTGGGAACAGCGTGCCGCAATTTTTTTGAAAGCTGCGGATCTTTTGGCTGGACCTTACAGAGATAAAATAAATGCCTCAACCATGCTTGGGCAAAGTAAAAATGCCTATCAAGCAGAAATAGATGCAGCTTGTGAATTCATCGATTTTTTAAGATACAATGTATATTATATGTCTCAGATATATGCTCAACAGCCAGAATCTGTTCGCGGTGTTTGGAATAGATTGGAACAAAGACCTTTAGAAGGTTTTGTTTTTGCTTTAACGCCTTTTAACTTTACGGCAATTGCAGGAAATTTACCAAGTTCTGCTGCCATGATGGGTAATGTTGTAGTTTGGAAACCATCTAATACTCAAATTTATTCTGCAAGTGTATTGATGGAAGTTTTTAGAGAAGCTGGTGTGCCAGATGGAGTTATCAATTTAATTTATGTTTCTGGGCCAGAAGCTGGAGAGGTTATTTTTAAGCATCCAAATTTTGCTGGAATCCATTTTACTGGTTCTACAGGTGTGTTTCAAGGGATGTGGAAAACGATTGGAGAAAATATTGCTACTTATAAAACCTATCCAAGAATTGTAGGGGAAACGGGTGGAAAAGATTTTATTTTAATTCATCCATCTGCAGATACGAAAGTGGCAAATACTGCGATACTTAGAGGTGCATTTGAGTTTCAAGGTCAAAAATGTTCGGCTGCTTCTCGGGTTTATATTGCTGAAAGTCAGTGGCCAGAGATCAAGGGAATGATGATTCGAGATTTAGCATCTATGAAAATGGGTCCTACAGAAGATTTTGAAAACTTCATTAATGCAGTAATCGACGAAAAATCTTTTGACAAATTAGCGGGTTTTATTGATCAAGCAAAAAAAGATAAAGAAGTGGAAATTGTAGCTGGTGGAAATTATGATAAATCTAAAGGATATTTTATAGAGCCGACTGTTCTTTTGACAAGCGATCCCAAATATGTGACCATGTGCGAAGAATTATTCGGTCCGGTTTTAACCGTTTTTGTGTATAAGGATAAGGATTATGAAAAAACATTAGAACTAATAGATACTACATCAAATTATGCTTTAACGGGAGCAATCATCGCAACAGATAGATATGCGATTGCTACGGCAACTCAAAAATTACGAAATGCAGCAGGAAATTTTTATATTAATGATAAATGTACGGGTGCAGTAGTTGGGCAACAACCTTTCGGTGGAGCTAGGGGTTCTGGAACGAATGATAAAGCAGGATCTATGATTAATTTGCTTCGTTGGGTTTCTCCAAGAACGATAAAAGAGGTTTTTGATTCTCCAACTGATTTTAGATATCCATTCTTAGAAAAGGAATGATTTTTTTTAACGAAAGGGCAAGATTTTTTTTAGGCTAGGGCGCAAATTGTATTAATTTAAGGGAAAGATTTTTTTGAATCCAAGGGCGCAAATTGTTTTTTATGAAAGAGCAAGATTTATTTAACGCGAGGGCGCAAATTGTTCATCGAAAGGGAAAGATTTTTTTAACGCAAGGGCGCAAATTGTTCATTGAAAGGGCAAGATTTTTTTTTAACGTAAGAGAGCAAATTGTTTTTTCGTAAAGGAAAAAAAGGATTTTAGTTATTCATATTTAGCATTTTTGACTAAAGGGAATTATTTTATTTATGACATTAAAATAAAAGGCCAAGATTGAAAAGTATTTTTAAAAAATGGTTTTTTTATTCGTGAACATTCGTTTAATCGTGGCTAATTTTTAAACCAAAATCTAAACAGAAAATTTTCAAAATACTCTAATCCATTTCTAATTCCTTTCGCAAAAATTCGTTAAATCCGCACTAAAAAAATAATCTTATTGCACTCCTATTCATAAATCTATATTTGTAAGCAAGAAAAAAATATGGAAAGAACCTCTTTTGAAGATATATTTATGAATTTGGCTATTGATCTTTCAAAAAGATCGCATTGTGTAAAAGCACATGTGGGAGCTGTTCTTACAAAAGATACTCGAATTATCTCAATTGGATACAACGGACCTCCAGCTGGCACTCATAATTGCGATCAGGAATGGCCAGAAACGGGTTGTCCTCGAGATTCGAAAAACTCTTGTTCATTAGCACTTCATGCAGAGGAAAATGCCATACTTTATGCTGTGAAAAATGGAGCTTCGCTAGAGGGTGCAACCTTATATTTAACTTTATCGCCTTGCTTGTCTTGTGCTCGAATTATATTCACTTCTGGAATCAAAAAAGTGGTTTACAAAAGCTCTTATGCCAGGTATAAAGGCCTTCCTTATGATGAAGGAGTAGATTTTTTAAAAAAATTTGGTGTAGAAACCGTTCATAAAATTGATTAATCCAAAAATTATCTGACCTCTATTCTTTTATTATCTTTGCGCATGACTGAAAAAATCATCATTCTTGACTTCGGATCGCAATACACCCAATTAATTGCCCGTCGTGTTAGAGAATTTAATGTCTACTGCGAAATTCACCCATTTTATAAAATTCCAGAATTAGATGAAAACGTGAAAGGAATCATTCTTTCAGGTAGTCCTTATTCTGTGCGTCAAGATGATTCTCCACGAATAGATTTTAATGTTTTTGGTGCTCTTCCAATTTTGGGAGTTTGCTATGGAGCGCAATTAATGGCTTTCCAAAATGGTGGGGATGTAAATAAATCTACCACTCGAGAATATGGTAGAGCCAATTTGAATTTTATTGATCAAAAAAGTAAACTTTTTTATCATATAAAAATGGATTCTCAGGTTTGGATGTCTCATGCAGATACCATAATTGATATTCCATCCAATTTTACTATTTCTGCAAGTACGGAGACTGTAAAAGTAGCTGCTTTTGAATCTGCAGATAAAAATCATTATGGAATTCAGTTTCACCCAGAAGTTACCCATAGCCTAGAAGGAAAAACATTAATCCATAATTTTCTTCATGGCATTTGTGCTTGTAGTGGAGATTGGACTTCGAATGCTTTCATCGAAACTACCATTCAAGAAATTAAAAATACAGTTGGAACAGAGAAAGTTCTGCTAGGACTTTCTGGTGGAGTAGATTCTTCTGTTGCGGCGGTTTTACTTCATAAAGCAATTGGTAGTCAGTTGCATTGCATTTTTGTTGACAATGGATTGCTTCGCAAAAATGAATTTGAAGCAGTTTTAGATTCCTACGAAAGTATGGGTTTGAATATCAAAGGCGTAAAAGCTGGCGATCGTTTTTTGGATGCTTTGAAAGGCGAAAGCGATCCAGAAACGAAAAGAAAAATAATTGGAAGAGTTTTCATTGAAGTTTTTGATGATGCTGCACAAGAAGTAAAAGATGTAAAATGGTTGGCTCAGGGTACAATTTATCCAGATGTGATAGAATCAGTTTCGGTAAAAGGACCTTCGGCTACGATCAAATCACATCATAACGTAGGTGGTTTACCAGATTTTATGAAATTAAAAATCATAGAGCCTTTGAATACTTTGTTTAAAGATGAAGTGAGAAGGATTGGAACATCATTGGATATGCATCCTGATCTATTAGGGCGTCATCCATTTCCAGGTCCTGGATTATCTATTCGGATTTTGGGAGATATTACTGCAGAAAAGGTAAGATTATTGCAGGAGGCAGATTCGATATTTATCAATTGCTTGAAATCAGAAAATTTGTATGATCATGTTTGGCAAGCCGGTGCAATTTTATTACCAGTGCAGTCGGTAGGAGTTATGGGTGATGAAAGAACATACGAACAGGTAATCTGCTTACGAGCGGTAGAATCGGTGGATGGCATGACTGCAGATTGGAGTCATTTGCCTTATGAGTTTTTGGCAAGAGTGAGTAATGAAATAATTAACAACGTAAAAGGTATAAACCGAGTGGTATATGATATCAGTTCGAAACCCCCAGCAACTATTGAATGGGAGTAGAGCATTTGCTCAAATTTTATTTTTATTGTTTTTTGTATTTCAGGCTTGTAGTCCGAAAGTAAGAGAGAATAAAAAAGAAACTACAGTAAATCAAGCAAAATCATTGCCTGATAAAGTTAAAGTTGTGGATGAAAAAGTTAAACCAACTGAGTCTGATAGTTTAAATAAATACAAAAAAACTGAACCTGTTTTTACTATTGCTTTATTGCTTGCTTTGCATTTAGACAGTGTTTCCGCAAATGAAATGCAAGATTTAAAAAGATCTCGAGACACCAATATTTCATTAGATTTTTATCAAGGTTTGCTTATGGCATTTGATTCTTTGGCTAATGATGATTTGCGTTTGCAATTAATTGTTTATGATACCAAACATGATTCAAACGAAGTAAAAAAAATATTTAAAAAGTCAGAAGTAAAGAAATCAGATTTTGTAATTGGTCCTATTTTTAATGATGAATCTGTACCAGCCATTCAGTTTTCTTATTTGAATGATAAATATGTTTTATCTCCATTAGCTCCAGCTACGAATTCTTCATTTAATAGCCCTTATTTTATATCTGCAACTGCGCCCATAGAACTTCATGGAAGAAAACAAGCAGAGTATATTCTAACTACTTTTGATAGTAAAAATGTATTTATTTTGAGTGGTAAATCTACTGCTGAACAAAAATACGAAGCAGCTTTTGATGAAACATTAAAAAATTCTACTAAGAAAATAAAAGCCATTAGAGCAGGAACTTCTATTGAAAATCTAAAAGTGCTGGAATCATTATTAAAGAAGAATGAAAAGAATATTATTTTTATTACTACTTCATCATCATCTTCCTTAACGAGAATTTTTCAAAAATTAAAACTATTGGCTAATAATTATGACTTGGTGGTTTTTGCTCATCCATTAGTTCCTAAAATGGAAACTTTAAATTTCGAATTATTGCTTCCGCTGAATGTGCATACTAGCATGGCTCACTATCAAAATTCAGATATTTTGTACAAAAGCGATTTTTATATGAACTATCGCAAAAAATATAATACAGAACCCACCGAGTTTGCTGTAGATGGTTTTGACTTAGGAATGATGTTTGGGAAATCCATTATTAAAGATGGTAAAGAATTTGGTAAAAAGATTTTAAATAATCTCTATTCTGGTTTGAATGGAAAATACAATTTTTCGGAAATATCAGGCAGGGGTATTCAAAATAACTGGTTGCAAATAGTAAAATTCAATAATTATAAATTCGAGAGCGAGTGAGAGAATTAAAACAGTTGGATACCGCTGTACAGATTATTAAAAGTGCAAATCAAAATCAACCATTTGCCAATTCGCTAAGTCAATATTTCAGGCAAAACAAACAAATGGGTAGCCGCGATCGGAGGTTATATTCAGAGCTTTGCTATTCAAATTTCAGAATAGGAAAATCTATTTTGAATGCAAGTGTGGAAGAGAAAATTATTGCTGGTTACTTTTTAATTAATCAAATTCCTAGCGAATTTCTGCAAGCTATTGCACCTGATTTAAACGAAGAAATCTCTAAATCAATAGAAGATAAATTTGAAATTATTCGAGCGAGGCATTCAGAATTTAATCCTTTGCTTATTTATCAATTCAAAACGCCGTTTTCTGATTCTATTGATCCTTTAGCTTTTTCTATTTCTCATTTAATTAAGCCTTTAGTTTTTCTAAGAGTTGATGTAAATTATTCTGAAAAGATTAATTTGAAATTAAAAGAATTAGAAATTACGCATTTTCAACTTTCAGAAACTTGTATTGCAGTAGAACCGATAACTCAATTAGAACCTTTGCGACAAGCAGGAATAAAATTTGAAGTTCAAGATTTATCTTCTCAATACACCGGAACATATTTTAAGCCAGAAGCACATGAACGCTGGTGGGATTGTTGTGCAGGATCTGGTGGAAAATCTTTATTAATTCACAGTTTAGAGCCAGAGATTAAATTATTGGTTTCTGATATGCGAGAAACAATTTTAGAAAATTTAAAAGAACGTTTTCAGCTAGCTGGAATTTTAAAATATCAATTAAAAGAAATTGATTTGATGAATAATTTTGATGCTCAAATGCCTGGTTACGAGTTTGATGGAATTATTTTAGATGCACCTTGCTCAGGCTCTGGAACTTGGGGCCGCGCACCAGAAATGCTCACTTTTTTTGATGAAAACAAAATTAAAATGTACAATCATTTGCAGTTTACTATTGCAAAAAACATCAGTAAATACCTTATGATTGGTAAGCCTTTGATCTATATTACTTGTTCAGTTTTCAAACAAGAAAATGAAACGATGATAGAAAAAATTGCAAAAGAATTAGCTTATACTATAGAAAAGTTTGAATTGATAAAAGGCTATCATAATCGCGCAGATTCTATGTTTGTAGCAAGATTGATTAAGAATTGATTTTTTTCTGTTGCATTAAAAATGAATTATAGGTTTAAATTTTTAACTCAAGTTTTGCAAAGCAAATGGTGATTTTCAGCTCAGCTTCCTTTGTCATTTTGAGCTCAAGCGAAGAATCTAATCTTCCTTTTCATCCAGAGCGCAGCTTCCTTATTATTCTGAGCGCAGCTTCCTTGTCATTCTGAGTGCAACGAAGAATCTCACCCTTCACTTCAATCAAACCCAATGCTGAGAATCACCTTCTTTTTATGTTGAAAAACCCCTTGCTTTTCTGAGTGCAACGAAGAATCTCACCC
>JBBQYA010000069.1:0-16028 GCA_038209155.1 Sphingobacteriales bacterium
TTCGGAAAACGATTTGAAAACTATTGTTGAAATGAGATGGCAAGGTTTGGAATTATTAAAAAACCTTTGTGGAGATGATTTGAAATATGAGAATTGTGGAGGTTTTGAACTTTTTTTTAATCAGAAAAAAAATGAATTTGAAAATTGTGAATCTCAAATTGATTATTTAAATACTTTACTATCTGATGTGATTGGGAATACTGACATTTATTCAGTTTGTAACGCGAAAGTTAAAGAAAGTGGTTTTGCAGGAGTTAAGAATTGTATTAAAAATAAATATGAAGGTCATATAGATTCTGGTGCAATGATGTTGAGTTTGATCAAAAAGGCATCTGGGTTAGGAGTAATTTTGTTAAATGGATTTGAGATTGTAAAATTTGAAACGAAATCAAAAATTATTAATTTAATAAGTTTCAATAACGAAATTTTCGAATCAAGAAAAATTTTAGTGGCAACGAATGCTTTTGCTTTTCAACTATTACCAGAATTAGAAATCAAACCAGGGCGAGGTCAGATTTTAGTCACTAAACCTATTTCAAATCTTAAAATAAACGGAACCTTTCATATAGATAAAGGATACACCTATTTCAGAAATGTAGGAAATCGAATTCTATTAGGAGGTGCTAGGAATTTAGATTTTGAAAATGAAGAAACCTATGAAAACGGAATAAATGAGCAAATCCATAATTCATTAATCTCTTTATTGAAAGGGAATCTATTACCCAATCAAAATATAGAAATTGATTATTCTTGGAGTGGTATTATGGGTTTCGGAAAAGAATTATTGCCAGAAATAAGAGAAGTGCGACCTAATGTTTTTTCTGCTGTGAGATGCAATGGAATGGGAGTAGCGATGGGAAGTTTAAGTGGAAAGTTAGCAGCAGATTTAATTTCAAAAAGTGATTTTTAATAAAACTCAAATCCAATATCTGATCTGAAATACCTGTTTTCGTAATAAATTCTCCCTGCATTTGCAATGGCATTTTGGATAGCATCAAAACGATCAATATTCATAGAAGTGCAATTTAAAACTCTACCACCATTGGAGTAAATTTCTCCATCATTTTCAATAGTTGCAGCATGAAAAATTTCTGCATTTTGCACATTTTCTATTCCTGAAATAATCTTATTCTTCTCAAATTCTTCTGGATAGCCTTCAGAAACTAAAACAACTGTAACTGCTGTCCGTGGGTCTATTTCCAATTTTTGGAGATAAAGATCTTTTTTTGCGACTGCTCTAAATAATTCTACCAAATCATTATTTATTCGAGAAAACACACTCTGGGTTTCAGGATCGCCCATTCTTACATTATATTCAATCACAAAAGGATCATTTCCAACTTTCATTATGCCAATAAAAAGAAAACCTACAAATGGAATTCCTTCTTTTTGCAATCCCAGAATACTTGGTTTTATGATATCGTTTTCTATGGTTTCTAAAAATGCTTCATCAGCAAATGGAACTGGAGAAATAGAGCCCATTCCGCCAGTATTTAAACCTTTTTCCCCTATTCCAACTTTTTTGTAATCTTTAGCTTCTGGAAGTATTTTATAAGAATTTCCATCTGTCAACACAAAAACAGAAAGTTCAATTCCCTCTAAAAATTCTTCAATTACTACTTTTTGGCTCGCTAAACCAAACTTTTTATTCATCAACATTTCTGTTAATTCTTTTTCCGCTTGATCAAAAGTTTCGCAAATAACAACTCCTTTTCCAGCAGCTAATCCATCGGCTTTTAGTACAATTGGAAAATTAGATTTTTGCAGAAAAGCAATTCCTTCTGTTAATTGACTTAGGTTGAAAGTAGAATATGCAGCAGTTGGAATATGATTTCGAACCATAAATTCTTTAGAAAAATCTTTGCTTCCCTCTAACATAGCGCCCGCTTTTTGCGGCCCGATGATAGAAATATGTTTTAGATTTTCATTTGCTAAAAAAAAGTCGTGAATACCAGCTACCAACGGATCTTCTGGCCCGACCAAAATTAATTCTATTTTGTTTTCTAAAGCAAAAACACCTATTGCCTCAAAATCCAGAATTGAAATTTGGACATTGGTTCCAACCTTTGAAGTTCCAGCATTGCCAGGAGCAATAAATAGCTTTTCGCAAAAAGGACTTTTAGCGATTTTTACTGCAAAAATATGTTCCCTACCACCAGAGCCTAGAATTAATAGATTGGATTTATACATTTTTATTAGTGTGAAAATTCATTTCTTGTAAATTACTATTATTGAAAAAATAGGGTTAAATCAATTTCTGATAAGTTTTCCACCATCTATCTGGCATTTCTGAATTTACGGCCAATTGGTAATCTTCATAAGTGCATGGAACTAAATGGTATCGTTCATTTTTAGATTTATTGGATGGATAAGGAACTTGCATCCACCAGCGATCTGTTTTTCTGCTTTTAAAAAAAATTAATTCATGATCGGTGTTTTTAATCGTAGTACGGTATTTTGTAAATTCTCTTTTTGCATCATGAGGCAAATCATTTTTTCGATTGTAAAAACCATCAATAAAATACCAAATCATTTGAGCAATAAGAAAAGCAGTTTGTTTTTGATTGTCGAATGCTGGATTGTATTCATAAAAACCTATAGAACTTAATTTATCACTCATGCCAGCATAGCGAGTAAGTCTGCAGGCTTGGTCGCCATAAAAACCATTTGGACTTGCATTTCCATGCCCTTCAGCTTCGGAAGATCGAATACTTGAAATATCAAAACTCAACATATCTGCATCCCGAATAAGCGGCTCGGCTTTGCTTATGTCATCACTAAATTCCCCTAATCTATGAGCATCAAAATATAATTTTTCTAAAATGCTCAACATTTTCTGATCAACAAAATAAGTTTGATAGCCCAAATTGCAAAAATTGAAAAGGTAATCTGAATCGTGAGTAAAAATTTTATTTAGGTAAGAATTAGAATAGGGTTCGTCCTCGGCTTCCACATCATCAACATCCAAATGTGAATCTATGACCAATAAATTAATTTTACGATCTAAATTTTGATAACCTAAATACTGTGCATAAGTAAGATCGTGGCTGCCACCAATAATAATTGGAACAATGTTTTTTTTAATCAAATGTTCCATAACAGTAAATAAGGCAACATAAGTGTCTCGAACAGAAGCTCCTTGAATTATAGTTCCAAGATCTGCCAATTTGGTAGTATAATTACCTTGAGATAAAGAGTAAAGTTTTTCTCTTATATATTTAGCGCCTAATGCACATCCTTGATTATCAATAGACTTTCTATCCTCAGCAATTGAAATAATAGCTAAATCTATTTCATCTAAATCTGGAAAATCTGAAATATAGATTTGCATATTTGCTGCTAAATGGGAAGTGTAAAAACCATTTTTAGGAGTAAGAGATGAAATATCTATTGGGCTAAAAAATTCTTGAATGTTCATATTTGGCTGAGAATTGATGCAATTTTAGGCATATTTAACAAATTTTTTTAAAATGATATTAATTACCGGAGCTACCGGATTTTTAGGAATGCAATTGATCAAGGATCTTGTGCTACAAGGAAAAGAACTGAGAGCGATTGCACATCTTAGAAAACTTATTTGTACTGATCCATTTACAAATGATGAGAAAGTAGAATGGATAGTAGGAGATATATCCGATAAGTTTTTCGTTGATGAAGCTTTTGAAAATATCACCCAAGTATACCATTGCGCAGGTATTGTTTCTTTTAAATCAGAAGATAAAGAACTTTTAAAAAACGTAAATGCAATTGGAACCAGCATTTTGGTAAATGCAGCTTTGGAACATAAAGTTAAAAAATTCTTATATGTAAGTTCTGTGGCGGCTATGGGGCAAGCACTGGAAAACGAAGTAATAACAGAAAGTAAAAAATGGGAATTTGATAGAAGACTTTCGCCTTATGCCATAACCAAGTTTTTGGGTGAACAAGAAGTTTGGCGAGGAATAGAAGAAGGACTGAATGCAGTAATTGTAAATCCATCAATGATTATTGGATTGGGAGGTAATGAAAAGGAATTTAACAAATTATTTCAACTACCGGCTAAGGGAAGCAACTATTATACGGAGGGAACAATAGGAATGGTAGATGTGCGCGATGTAAGCCTTTGCATGTTAAAATTAATGGAAAGCAATATTGCTGGAGAACGATTCATAGTTTCAGCAGGAAATATTTCCATAAAAGAATTATTTTTAATTGTTGCCAAAAAATTCAATCAAAAACCTCCTGAAAAAGTACTACCCAATTGGGTTTTGGAATTGGCATGGAGAGCAAGTTCAGTTTATCGTTTTATTACCGGAAAAGACCACCTTCTCTCCAAGTTTGAAGCAAGAAGTGCCATGGAAAAAGTTTTTTTTGATAATCATAAAATAACAAAAGCATTAGATTATTCATTTATTCCTTTAGAAGAGAGCATCAATAATGTATGCGAAGAAATGATGGAGAAGAAAAATAAAGGAATTAAATGATCGAAAAACAAACGTATATTATTGATTTTGATAGCACTTTTACGCAAGTAGAAGCTTTGGATGAGATGGCAAGAATCTCTCAAAAAAGAAATCCAGATCGTCAAAAGATATTTGATGAAATCGAATTGCTAACAAACATGGCGATGGACGGAACTCTATCTTTTACAGAAAGTTTGGAAAGAAGAGTAGCCTTATTAAAAGCAAATAAATCTCATTTAAAACAATTAATAAGAATTCTGAAAAGAAGAGTTTCTGCATCATTCAATAGAAATCGGAAATTTTTTAAAGATCACAGCGATCAAGTTTATATTTTTTCTGGCGGGTTTAAAGATTTTATTCTGCCCGTGGTAAAGGATTATCATTTTTCAGAAGAAAATATTTATGCTAATACTTTTATTTATGATGATAATGAAAACATCATTGGATACGATATTGATAATCCACTTTCTAGAGAAGGCGGAAAAGTAAAATTACTAACAGAGTTAAATTTGAAAGGTCAATTAATCGTGATTGGAGACGGTTATTCGGATTTTCAGATGAAAGAAGCAGGGTTGATTCATAAATTTTTTGCTTTTACAGAAAATATACAAAGAAGTTTGGTGACAAAAATGGCAGATCATGTAACTCCGAGTTTCGACGAATTTCTATATATCAATAAGTTGCCGATGTCCATAAGCTATCCAAAAAATAGAATTATTGCCATTGTTTCTCAATCTATTGATAAAGAAGCGGTAGATCAGTTAAAAAAAGAGGGATATGCAATCCAACAGGTAAAAGAGCTTACAAATGAAAACTGTAAAGAAGCAGGTCTTATTTTACTATCACCATCCGACTCAATTCAAGAAATAGATTTTGCTTTATTATCTAAATTAAAAACCATTGGATATTTTGGAAAAAGCAAAAAAAGCCTCATTCCAATTGAAATATGTACATTATCTGGTATTGTTATTTTTGATGATCCAAATAATAATCCTCGAAATATCGATTTTATTCCAAAAAGAATGATCAAATTTATGAATGGCGGAAGCACATATTTAAGTTGCAATTTCCCCAATATTCAATTACCTGAAATAGAAAATGCTCATCGTTTAATTCATATTCATAAAAATATACCGGGCATTATGGCGAAGGTAAATGGTGTTTTAGCGAAATACGATATTAATATCTTAGGTCAATATCTTAGGACAAATAATGAAATAGGATATGTGATTACGGATGTAAATATGGAATACAATAAAGATGTAATCAATGATTTAAAGGGGATAGACCAAACTATTAAGTTCAGATTATTGTATTGATTTACAAAAACTTAATATTACTATTTTACAGATTAAACAGTTTTAGTTCTGCCTCCCGACTAGTCATTAGATCATATAAAAACAAATTAAATTTTTTACATAGGATAAAAAATAGTTAACTCAAAGAGAATTATTTTATCTGTAATAAGATAAAAACAAAAAAAAGGTGTACATCTTTCGAAGTACACCTTAGAATAAATTTGGTTTTAAAATTACTTTGGTAAAAGTACACCGTCAACCACATGAATTACACCATTTGATTGGTAAACATCGGCAACAGTTACATAAGATTTACCACCGTTTTCGTCTGTTAACTTTAGCTTTGATCCTTCCATACTTGCAGTTAAAGTGTTTCCACTTACTGTATTAAAAGTAGCTTTACCATTTCCAGCTTTTATTGATGCGGCAATTGCTTTGCTATCCATTTTTCCAGAAACCACATGGTAAGTAAGTACTTTGGTTAGGGTTTCTTTACTTTCTGGTTTTAATAATCCATCCACAGTGCCTGCTGGTAACTTATCAAATGCCTTGTTGGTTGGAGCAAAAACTGTAAAAGGTCCATCAGACTTTAACGTTTCTACTAATTCTGCTGCTTTTATCGCTGCTACTAATGTTGTATGATCTTTAGAATTTACTGCATTATCAATAATATCTTTGTTTGCATACATGGGAGCACCACCCACCATTGGATTTTTCTTTTCTTGTGCATAGGTTGTTCCTGCAAATAATCCAGAAACAATAGTTAACATTAATAATACTTTTTTCATGATTTTAAAATGTTTTGATTTGGAGTAACAAACGTGCAAATACTTTACCCAGTTTTCTGGATTTGAAAATAATGTCTTTATCTCATGTAACATTTTTATGTCTTTGATTTAAAATTTTTTGACACATAGAAATCTTTAAAGTAAATTACTTTAAATCAATTGATTATTTAAAATTGCTTTTTAATTTAGGTTATTTATTTCTTTATATTTTTTACATTTTTTTAATTTAACTCAAAAAAGTCATAGAAAACTTGTTGAAGTTATATTTTGAATATCTGTTTATGAATGTTTTATTAAATTTTACATATTATGCTTTATTTAATTTAAGGATCATTGTTTTATTTTTTTTCAAATGGTTTTTTAGAGCTTCATTAAAAAAATTTCTAATTTTAGTTCAAAAAATTTTTCATTTCAAAAACAATAATGGTAACCTTGTTTTGCTAAATATCGTTTGTAATTCTTGTGTATCATATATTAGCTTAATTTTAAGTTTTAAGAAATTATTTTTACCAATTTAACTATCTATCATCCAGTAATATCGCTATGGAACTTAATGAAGAAATATTAATCCGAATAAAGAAATTGAAAGAAAAATATGATGCCATGGGTCAAGATATGGTTTCTTATTTAGACGGATTGATCCATTCAGATTATTTGACCTATTGGGATTACATTCATTTGGATACTTTGCTAAGTCTTCAAACTCCAAAAACTTCTTTCCCAGACGAAAAGATTTTTATCATGTATCATCAGATTACAGAATTGTATTTTAAAATGATACTCTTAGAAATGGAGCAGATTGGAGAACATAAAAATTTAACACCAGAATTTTTTGAACAGCGTTTGGGTCGAGTCAATAGGTATTTTGATCATTTAACTCGATCATTTTCTGTGATGGTAGATGGAATGGAACGTGAACAATTTTTGCAATACAGAATGTCCTTGCTTCCAGCCTCTGGATTCCAATCTGGGCAATACAGAATGATTGAAATTCACGCCACCGATCTAATAAATTTAGTGGATAAAGAAGTTAGAGAAAGTTTAAAAGGGTCGGATTCTCAAATTTTGTTCGAAAATATTTATTGGCGAAAAGGTGCAACAGAATTGGCAACTGGCAAAAAAACGTTGACTTTAGAGCAATTTGAGAAAAAATACAATTCGGAGTTTTTGCTTTTAGCTAATAAGGTGAAGCAGCATAATATTTGGCAGTGCTTTTTAGCTTTAAAATTAAAACCAGAACAAAAAGAAAAATGTGTAAAGGCATTGAAAGATTTTGATATCAATGTAAATGTAAATTGGCCTTTGGCGCATTATAAATCCGCAGTAAAATATTTACAACGACACCCAGAAGATATAAAAGCTACCGGTGGAACTAATTGGCAGAAATATCTGCCTCCACGTTTTCAAAAACGCATTTTTTATCCGCAATTATTTACAAGCAATGAGTTGGATAATTGGGGAAAAAGCTGGGTAGAAGAAACCTTACATACTTTGGCATAGAAAGTGAGTGGAGCAAAACAAATTTCAAACAGGATCTTAAAATTACTTTTGTTAAAGTTTTGATCTTAAAAATTTAATTAAGCCTCTCCATTTTTTTATCTATGTAAACGTTGTTGCTTAATGTCATTATCTATTCAAAAATTAAACCAAGCAAAACTATTCGTTTGCTTTTTAATGATCTTTATAGTGCTGTTTTCCAATGCTTTTGGAACAATAACTTATAAAGTTACCAATACAAATAATGCTGGAACTGGCTCTTTCAGGCAAGCAATAATAAATGCAAATAACAATGGAGATGCTGGTCCAAAAGTAATTGATGCGAGTGCTTTGCCTTCGGGTTCCGTAATCACGTTACTTACTGCACTTCCAATTGTTTATTTTGAGGCCATAATAAACGGCCCAGCAGATGGTGATCTTACCTTGGTAAAAGATCCGACTTTGGTTTTCAGATTTTTACACAATGCAGACGGAAATTCCATGGTGATCAATAACATGAAATTTCAAGGAGGAAATGCGAATGGAATTGGAGAAGAGAGAAACGGCGGAGCAATTTTGAACAAAGGTTATTTAAAAACCAATTATTGCGTTTTTCTTTTCAATTCTGCCGACAACGATGGAGGAGCAATTCATAATGCAACCGATTACAGCACCTTAGATTTATCAAACACTTATTTCTGGTCAAACCAATCCGCTTTTGGTGGAGCCATCAATAATAAAATTGGTGATATGACTATTACTAATTGTTCTTTCTATGCAAATGGAAATAGTGGAACAGATGGAGGAGCCATATATGCATCTTCACCTTATTTAAATCAAATTTCTAATTCAACGTTTAGTGGGAATATTTCTGAATTAGGCGGTGGTATTTTTATAGGAAATGCTGTTACCTTAACTTTAAATAATTCTACTGTTTACAATAACAGCGCATCTAATACCAACATACTTCCTGCTTATGGTGGCGGTGGAGGAATTCATGTTAGAACCGCCGGAAGGATCAATTTAAATCAGTGTATTGTAGTGGGAAATACGGCAGTTCTTGGTCAGAATGATATAGATAATAATACTCAACCTGCTGCTACGGTTTCCTCCACAACTGGTCATAATATTATTGGATCTCTTGTGGGTTGCACTCCAAGCGGAATTGTAACTGCAAATGTTACCAATATTGCCGCTGCGCTAGTTTTAAACCCTGTTTTTCAAAATAGTAATTCATTTACTCCTTCGCATTTACCTATTGTAGGTGGTCCCGCAATTAATGCCGGAATTCTTGATTCTACTACTCCTGTAAAAGATCAAAGAAGTTTTTCGAGACTGGGTTTGCCCGATATCGGAGCTATTGAATTAGGCGGAGTCAAATCTCAATTTGTTCCAACAATTTCCATTGTACCAACTATTTTTCTACCAATTTGCGAAGGTCAAACTATTCCGTTTTTAGCTTCTGTAACTAATGAAGGGAACAATCCTGTTTTCCAATGGAAAGTAAATAGCACTTTTATAACGTTACCTAACAACAACTCCGTGAATATAGATAATCTAAAAAATGGAGATACTGTTCGATGTTATTTAACCTCTTCTTCCATTCCAGATATTAAAACCTTGCCTGTAATTTCAGCGGAATATATTGTTGCTTTGAATCCAATTCCACCGGTACCGAGTTCTCCCATTTTAATAACCTATTGTTTAAATTCTCCTTCTTCTGCTTTAATAGTAACAGGATTACCAGGTGCTACATTTAATTGGTTTAGTGATTCATTAAAAGCTTTTCAGTTACCTTCTGCACCTACTCAGAATACTTCTTTAAACGATACAGTTTTCTATTATGTAAGCCAAACAATATTAAGTTGCGAAGGGCCACTTTTACAAATTCAGGTTCAAGTGAATGCTTTTGTGGCTGCTCCTTTAAGTAATCCTATTATTAATTATTGTTTAAATGAACCATCTTCTGTACTTATAGCTCAAGGTTCAAATTTGAAATGGTACCAAGGAAACACTTTATTGACCCAAGCTCCAACACCAAAAACAGATTCTGCTGGAGTATTTATTTTCTATGTTTCACAACAAGGAAACGGTTGCGAAAGTCAAAAAACTCAAATTACAGTAACCGTAATTTCTACCCTAGCACCTATAGTAATTGATTCTTTATCCTACTGCCAGTTTTCTAAAAATGTTGCGGCATTAAGTCCGAAAGGTATTGGCTTTAATTGGTATTATGTTCCCATTTCTGGTTTTAGAGCAGATAGTATTATTCCTAATTTGAACACTCCTGGAGATCAAAATTATTATGTAACCATCACTCAAAATGGTTGCGAAAGTCCTCGAAGTATTGTTACGGTTACCACTATTCCATTATCTCCTAATCCAGTTGTAAATCCATTAATTACGTATTGTGTAAATGAAGAAGCATCGATCCTATTGGCGAGCGGAACAAATCTTTTATGGTATAATGAATCTGGAGAGGTTTTAAGTGGCAATCCAACACCATCGACCTCTCAAAGTGGAAGCACAATTTATTTTGTAACTCAAAATACTGGTTTTTGCGAAAGCTTAAAAGAAAAAATAACTGTTACTGTGTTTCCGAGACCGATTGCTAAAATAAGTATAGACGATTCACCTGAGTTTTGCATTAGCGATTCATTGGTTTTAACTTCCAATGAAAGTACTGGAAATAGATGGTGGCCAAGTAATGATTCTACAGAAAGTATTGTAGTAAAAGAAACTGGATTTTACATTTTGTACCGAACAGATCCAATTACTGGATGCCAATCAAGTGATTCCATTTTTATTAGTGCAATTCCTTGCGAAGCAAAATTATTTGTTCCAGATGCATTTAGTCCCAATGGCGATGGAATTAATGATCAATTAAAAATTACCACAGTAGAAGTTGCAAACTATAAATTGCAAATCTTTAATCGTTGGGGCAAACTTGTTTATGTAGCAAATTCCGATTCTGAAGTTTGGGATGGAACATTAAATGGAACCGAAGCACCAGAAGGAGTTTATGTTTACAAAGTTCAATTTAAAGGTTTTGGAAGAGAAGAAACATTCACCAAAAAAGGCACGATTATCATCATTAGGTAATTTTTTTATAAAAAAGCAATCAAAATTAAAATTTGGTTTAGAAATTAAGTTGATTTGTAACGTAATTCTTGTTTCCTAGTACAAGATGATCGTAACTTAAAAACCAAAACCTGAGTCATGACAGAAGTTTATGATATTACCATAGAAAAATCAAAAACCTCAAAACTGAGCAGTGTAGATTTTTCAGACCTTCCTTTCGGTAGAATATTTTCCGACCATATGTTTACTGCTGATTACGTCAATGGGCAATGGACAGATTTGAAAATTGTTCCTTTTGCAGATTTGCAAATAAGTCCTGCATTATCAGCTTTGCATTATGGACAAGCTATTTTTGAAGGATTAAAAGCTTTCAAAAATTCGGATAATGAAATTAATATTTTCCGTCCGTCAGCCAATTTAGCTAGATTAAATACATCTGCAGAACGGATGTGTATGCCAGAAATGCCAGAAGAATTATTTCTTGAAGCAATTTCTCAGTTGGTAGCAACAGACGTAGCTTGGGTTCCAAATACACCCGATTCTGCTTTATATATTCGGCCAGTGATGTTTGCAACTGATGCTTATGTTGGTGTTCATCCATCAGAGAGTTATAAATTTGTAATTTTCACTTGCCCGGTAGGTCCTTATTTTTCTGGAGCCATTAAAGTAAAAGTAGAAACAACCTATTCCAGATCATTTGAAGGTGGAATTGGTTTTGCAAAAGCTGCAGCAAACTATGGTGCAGCTATGTATGCCACCAGAAAAGCACAAGAAGAAGGTTTTAATCAAGTGATTTGGACAGATGCCAAAGAACATAAATTCATCGAAGAATCTGGAACTACCAATGTTATGTTTGTGATTAATGATATTTTAATTACTCCACCAGCCAAAGACACAATTTTAAAAGGTATTACTCGAGATAGTGTAATTACTTTAGCTAAAGATTGGAATATGAAAGTGGAAGAGCGTAAAATATCCATTGACGAAATCATTGAGGCAATCGAGAATAAGAGTTTAACAGAAGTTTTTGGAGTTGGAACAGCAGCAACGGTTGCACATATTTCAGAAATCGGATATAAAGAAAAAAATTATGTATTGCCACCTGTCAGTGAAAGAACGTTTTCTAATAAAGCCCTACAAACATTAAATGATTTGCGTATAGGAAAAATTGAGGATACTCATCATTGGAATTTTTCGGTTAAATAAGAAATTTTTCTTTGCTTAGAATTAAACGAATGGACAGGAATTAAAAACTCGATGTTCATTTTTTTTTGTTAAAAATTTTAATCTTTGCCATTTTGTTTGCTGAGATTTCTTATTATTATTTAGAATAACAAAATCCTTTGCCCTCTTTGCGTATTCTTTGCGCTCCTCGAGTTTTTTTAAAGACCTTGCATTAAAATAAAAAAATCAACAACCACAATTATTTTACTTCTGTCATTTTGTCATTCCTATTTTAAATCTTAGATTTGTGATCGAGTTTTATTATAAATGTTAGAAGCAATTTTCCACCAACAACACGATGAATCACGCCAAGGTGAAGCATTGCTGTTGAACAAGCCATTTAATTCCAAACCATTAAGAAAACTTTTCATCGAAAGTTATGGATGTGCTATGAATTTCGCGGATAGCGAAGTAGTAGCCTCTATTATGCTAGATATGGGTTTTGGAACGGTTGCAAATGTGGAAGAAGCGGATGTTATTTTCGTGAATACGTGTAGCATTCGTGAAAATGCCGAATTAAAAATCCGAAAAAGGTTAACAGATTTTAGAAAGCTGAAAGTTAAAAATCCTGAACTTATAGTTGGAGTTTTAGGTTGTATGGCTGAACGAATTAAATCTAAATTTTTGGAAGAAGAAAAATTAGTTGATTTAGTAATCGGGCCAGATGCTTACAGAGATTTACCTAATTTATTATCGAAAGTAGAGGATGGTCAAAAAGCAGTAAACGTACTTCTGTCAAGAGAAGAAACTTATGCAGAAATAAGTCCAGTTAGATTAGGTGGAAATAAAATTTCGGCTTATGTAAGCATTACTCGCGGTTGCGATAATATGTGTTCATTTTGCGTTGTGCCTTTCACAAGAGGTAGAGAGAGAAGTAGAGATCCAAGAACGATACAGCAAGAAATTTCAGATTTAAGGGTTGAAAATTATAAAGAAATTATCCTTCTTGGGCAGAATGTAGATTCGTATAAATGGGCGAATCCAGAAAATGAATTGGAAAAAGTAAATTTTGCCGAATTACTAAAAATGACGGCAGAAAACTTTCCAGAAATGAGAATTCGGTTTTCAACTTCTCACCCAAAAGATCTTACAGATGAAGTAATTCACACCATCGCAAATCATTCAAATATTTGCAATTACATTCATTTGCCTGTGCAATCTGGCAATACTAGAATTTTGGAGTTGATGAATAGAACCTATACCCGAGAATGGTATTTGAATCGTATTCAAACGATACGATCTATAATTCCAAATTGTGCGATTTCTACCGATACAATCACTGGTTTTTGCTCAGAAACAGAAGAAGAGCATCAAGAAACTTTAAGCATAATGGAAGAAGTGAAATTTGATTTTGCTTATATGTTTAAATATTCTGAAAGACCGGGAACCATGGCTGCAAAAAAATTAATAGATGATGTGCCAGAAGAAGTGAAAGCGAGAAGACTGAATGAGATTATTCTTTTGCAACAAAAACATCAGCACGATAAATTGAAAAGTCAAGTGGGAGATGTGCAGGAGGTTTTAGTAGAACGAAAATCAAAAAAATCAGATAAACATTTCAGCGGAAGAAATGATCAAAATATGGTTGTAGTTTTTCCAATGAACTTAACCACCAAAGCTGGAGATTTGGTGAAAGTAAAGATAAGTGCTTGCACATCAGCAACTTTAATGGGAGAGATAATCAGTTAATAAAATTTTTAACATAAAATTTATTCTAAATGGAATTTCAAGATATAAAACAAAGGTTTGGCATCATCGGAAATTCACCTCTTTTGAACAGGGGAATTGATATAGCTAAACAAGTAGCTCCTACCGATATTTCGGTTTTGATAAGCGGAGAAAGTGGAAGCGGAAAAGAAGTTTTTTCGCATATTATTCATCAGTTGAGTGCTAGGAAACATGGACCATTTATAGCGGTAAATTGTGGAGCAATTCCAGAAGGAACGATTGATTCAGAATTATTTGGTCATGAAAAAGGATCTTTCACCGGAGCAAATGAAGCCCGTAAAGGTTATTTTGAGGTAGTAAACGATGGAACTATTTTTTTGGATGAAGTGGCAGAACTACCGATGGGAACTCAAGCAAGACTTTTACGAGTTTTAGAAACGGGAGAATATATTAGAGTAGGCTCTTCTAAAGTTCAAAAAACAAATGTAAGAGTCATAGCTGCCACCAATGTAAACTTGTTTGATGCAGTAAATAAAGGAAAATTCAGAGAAGATTTGTATTACCGATTGAATACAGTTCCTCTTAAAATACCTTCATTAAGAGAAAGAAAAGATGATATTTATTTGCTTTTCAGAAAGTTTATTTCTGATTTTTCCGATAAATATCGTTCACCTCTAAAACAATTAGATCCAGAAGCACAGCAACTTTTGGCGAATTATAAATGGCCAGGTAATGTTCGTCAATTAAAAAATATTGCAGAGCAAATCGCAGTTTTAGAAGTAAATAAAGAATTGAGCGCGGCAAATATGTTGAAATACATACCAGACGAGCGAAGTTCAGATTTGCCAATGCTGGTAAGAGATGGGAAACAAGATGATTTTTCTGAACGAGATATTTTGTACAAAGTATTGTTTGACATGAAAAAAGATTTGACTGATTTGAAAAAAGTAGTAGTCGATCTTTTGCGAAATGCTGGAAATGAAAATGAAGATTTACAATCAGTAGAAAGAAATAATCAATTCATTAACAAACTTTTTAATGAAATAAATCCAACTACAAACCAAACCGATAATTCGATTCAAATACAATCGCAGAACGATAATGGAAACAATTCATCGAAACCAAATACCATAAATTTACCCAACGATAATGCTCAAGAAGTAGAAGAAACACTTTCATTAGGCGAAAGAGAATTGGAATTAATTAAAAAAGCATTGAAAAAACATAAGGGAAAAAGAAAAAATGCTGCTCAAGAATTAGGTATTTCTGAGCGAACTTTATATAGAAAAATTAAGGAATATGATTTTTAAGAAAAAAATACTTCCTTTCATTTTTATGCTTTTAGCAATGTTCATGAACTCTGCTTGCGGTGTTTACTCGTTTACTGGAGCTTCGGTTTCGCCAGATGTAAAATCTATACGGATTGGTTTATTAGAAAATACTTCTGGATTCGCTTTGCCTACAATTAGTCAGAAATTAACAGAAAGTTTGAAGTCGAAAATTTTAAATTCGACTAATTTAACTATTTCAACTGAGGCATCGGATCTAGATATTAGCGGTTCTATTACTGCAATTAGTGTAAATCCACTTGCAATTCAAGGCAACCAACAATCGTTACAAAACAGATTAGAAATTTCTGTAAATATAAATTTCGTTAATTCGAAAAATGATAAGCAGAATTTTGAAAAAGTTTTTAAGAGATATGGAGATTTTGCCAGCAACAAAACATTAGACCAAGTTCAAAATACTTTGCTAGAGCAGATTTCGCAAGATTTAGTTCAAGATATTTTTAATGCAGCATTTATTAATTGGTAATTCACGAAAATTAATATGAACAGGGAACAGTTTAGCAATTATTTACAACATCCAGAACAGTTGGGCAGTTCTGCTGATCATTCTTTGAAGGAGTTGATTGAAAAATATCCGTATTGTCAATCTTTACATTTGTTGTTTATTAAATCATTGCACAATCAAGATAGCGTTCATTATTATTCCCAATTAAAACTATCTGCAGCTTACGCTATCAATCGAAAGCAATTGTATAATTTGGT
>JBBQYA010000070.1:0-15957 GCA_038209155.1 Sphingobacteriales bacterium
ATAGTAATGGTTAACATGAAATTAGCTAAAACCTAACAAAAAACTCCAAAATTATTCCATAACTTTTTTAGGTAAAAAAACTAATTCACTTACCAAACGATACCCCATCATGAAAAAACTTCTTTTGTTTATCCTCTACCTTTCCTACTCATTATTCAGTTTTGCACAAGTTCCAGAATGGAACAAAGTTTTTGATACAATATTTACTAAAAATTATATAGAAGAATCTGATAATATTTATGAGGCTACTGTATCAACAGAAAACCCAAAATTGATAATACAAAAAAATGGAAACGTCTACTATAAATATAATATTATCATACATAGGATTTTCAAAGGAAATGAAAACCTAGGCGAATCAACAATTTTTAATTTTGCTACCAATTATAAAACGATAGACGCTAATGGTGATAGTATTATGAATTATAGTTTTGACGGAAACAGTATATCAATTATCCTAGGCGAAACTTATTTATTTGGATCAAAAAAGATAGATAACATAGAGTTTTTAGAAAATAATATAGTAAATAATAATTTAGCTCTTTATGGTTTTTGGTATTTTATTCATTATGATAGCTATGGGAAACGTGGAAATAATGAGTTTTCCTTTAAATTTAAAGGAATTTCAGGATTTGATGCATCTGAAGTTTTGACAACATCTGGTTATAAATCTTTTTTGAAAGTTTCAGATTTATATAAATTTTTGCTTTCTATTCCAAATATATATTTGCAAAAAAGCGATGAAACTGTTTTTGAAAGAATAAATCCCAGAGTAGAAATTACAGAGTATATAGAACAAAAGCCAATAAATTATGATTTGCAAAAGAAAAATTTTGAAAAAAAATGCTCGAATCCTATCCTTACAAAAAGGGTAAAGGCAAAAAAAAATTAAAAACTCGTAAACTATAAAAAAGCCTATCCGAATAAAGGGATAGGCTTTTTTATACCCTAATTAGTTACTTCACTTTCGTTAAAAACTCTAAATCGATATCTACACTTCCTGGAGCCTCTGTACCATTTTTCACTCCAGGTTGATGTTTCAAAGTTATATGCACATGGCTAGTAGCAGTTCCACTTTTTGCACCAGCTACCCATCTTGTTTCTAAACCTACAGGTAATGGCGGATTGTTTGTGTCTCTATCTAAAATTGTGAAGTTTACATTTACATTATCTGCTTTATAAATAAATAAATGTTCTTTGGCTTCTTTTTCCGTTTTTATCTCATTAGAAACAGTATCAACATCTGATAGATTTGATTCGTTTAATAAAAGCACATTAACCAAATAAGATTTACCTGCTTCTAAACTAATACTATCAAATCTCGAGGGAGCGTTTCCTCCATCGCCATCCAAATCTCTAAATACTGCTTCAAATTTATTACTGGTTCCTTCCTCCGTAAATTGAAGTTTCATTGTGGTAATTACTTCCTCCGGATTTGGATCTAACGGCTTAGTAACATCATCTTCTGTACACGAATAAGCCAAAACTGATATTGCAGTCATAGCCAAAATTGTTTTTCTTACATTGTTCATAATTTATATTGTTTGTTTTTTGTTTTTTGTTGTTTAAAATATATAATTGTTAAAGTTTTTTTTATTTTAATAGATGGTATTTATAAATTTGATTTTCTGTCTTTTTTGTTTTCATTACTGTTTTTAATTTTAAATTGTTAAGGGTATATTTAATTTAATGGAAAAACTTCTTCCAATCTCATCAGCAAAATACCTGAATCGATTTAGGTAATCTCTATAGGCGGTATTTAATAAATTGTCTACTCCAAGAGTAATATTTAAAGGCTGTTTTTTAATGTAAATTCTAGAACCAGCGCTTAAGTTTAATAAAGTATAGCCAGCAGGAGGTTTCAAATAATCTTGCTCAGAAGGCGCAGAAGGGTATCTTTTTTGTTCAAAAACATGATTCACATTAAAACCGATGTAAGAATTATATAAATTTTTGTTTTGAAAATTATACGTCAAACCATTCTCTGTTCTATTTGGAGCGGTCAAAGTCAGATAATCATTTATGGATTTATTAAAAGCCCAAATAAAAGAACTACTGTTATGAAAAGTCAGTTGCTTGTTTAATCGAATTTGCGCGCTAATATCTGACCCATTAAAAACTACATCAGCTTGCTTATACAAATAAGTTGGAAATGCGCCTTTGATGGTTAAAGTAGCTGGAATTTGAGGAGCCAAATAAATAAAATTATTTATCTGATTTCGATAAAGTGATACCGTAAAATTAAAGTTTGAAGTTTTATATTCTCCAGTAACAAACGCACTGATGGATTTTTCACGACCTAAATTTTGATCTCCAATTTCAACTGTCGCCGAACCATGATGCAAACCATTACTATATAATTCATTTGCAGTAGGTGCTTTCCAAGCGGTAGCTAAATTAACTTTCAAACTAAATTTTTCTGACACTTTTACGACCGCACCCATCGAACCAGAAAAAGCATCATATTGAGTAATGGTAGAAACCACTTCTCCGCCAGTTTTAAATCTTCGGTAGGCAACAAGCCATTTGTAATCGTATCTTAATCCGGATTCAAGTGTTATTTTTTTGAATTCCCTTCTGCTGATTGCAAATATACCTCCGTTATAATTCTGAAAATTTGGTATAAAAAACCTTCCAGACCAAACGTTTTTTTGTGTCATTCCACTGATTCCGGCAGAATTTTTCCACTTGCTTGAATTCGTTTGCTCCCAAATAAGATCTACAGAATGAGTAATTATCTTAAATAAAAGATCGGGATAGTTTAAAGCTGCCAAAGAATCATTTAAGGGTTTCTCTTTATCATATTCTTTTCTCAAATCATTTTGCAGGCCATAAACCAGATTTAATCTTCCGTATTTTCCATTTTCTAACACTAAAGAAGCTTTGAACAAATCATGTAAAATTGTTTGATAAGGTCTATCTATTTGATAAGTAAACCCCGTTATAAATTCAGGTTTGGGTCTTTCGGCAGCTATTGCAGCCAATAAATCGGTGGTATTTCCAATATGCGATCCCGAAAAGATTCCGACTCTTGTATTAAAACGGCTATAAAATATTTCCGCTTTCAAACCATCAATTTTATACTGAAGTGCTCCAGAATAATTTTTTTCTGCAAAACCAGTATTCTTTAGAAAATAATTTGGAGTGGAAAAATTACCTGCCCGCTTTAAAGTTCCTTGCATTCTGAACGAAAATTTTTCTAGCTCTTTAATTTTTCCTTCAAGTATTCCAGATATCACTCCCATTCTACCATTGGTGAAAGCCGCAGAATTTAGTTGAGCACTCAGACCAACTGTGTCTGACATAGGTTTTGGATTCAAGATAATTACACCTCCCATAGCATCCGATCCATATTTTACAGAGTTGGCGCCTTTAACTACTACAAATTCATCCATCACAAAAGGATCTATTTCTGGCCCATGTTCAGATCCCCATTGTTGCCCTTCTTGTCTCACTCCATTATTTTGGATAATAATCCGATTGCTATGCAAACCATTAATAATTGGTTTCATAATGCTTGGTCCGTTTTTTAATACACTTACTCCAGCTATTTTGCTTAATCCTTCGCCTAAACTCAATCCTATATTTTGCTCTTTATCTCTTTCGCTTAGCTTTGAACTCGTTTCTATTACCGTTTTTTCTACACGTTCTGCTTTAATTTCTACATCATTTAATGTACTTGAGACATGCGACAAAATAAATTTTCTACTAACGTTATTTTCAATATGTAAATTGATTTCGGAAATTTTATAACCCAAATACCTACAAATAATGGTGTAGTTTCCGGTGCAAATGTTTTTAAAATCAAAACGACCGTTAATGTCCGTAGCCATAGCACGATCCAGTTCTTTAATAAAAATAGAAGCACCGGGCAAACCAATATTATGCTCATCGTCTACAATAGATCCTTTGAACTCATGATTGCAAGAATCTGATTTAGCAAAAACAGTTAAGTTTAAAAAACTGAAAAAAATATACAATAAGGCAATGCGTAAAAGCATATCCAAAAAAATTGAAATAAG
Source organism: Sphingobacteriales bacterium (assembly GCA_038209155.1). Classification (GTDB taxonomy): domain Bacteria; phylum Bacteroidota; class Bacteroidia; order Sphingobacteriales; family Sphingobacteriaceae; genus JBBQYA01. Next base: position 4,023 of record JBBQYA010000070.1, read on the forward strand.
AAAATGGAAAAGGAAAAGCGAAAAAGGAATTTAAGCTTTTACAGGAGGAGCTTTATTTCTTGGAGAAAGGTAAGAAACAGAAGATAAAGCAAACTTATCCTGTTTGAAAACGAATGAATAAATAGATAGATTGCTTTCGTAAATACCATTTACAGAATCATAAACCATAGAACAAAATGCTTTACAAATTTTGCAAGCTTCATTATGGTGATCTATATTTTCATCGGAAGAGAAAGAATGTTTTGTGATTTTCTCTGTTTCATGATGATGCAAAAAAGAACTTGGTACTATCGCAAATGCGAATACCAATAAAAGAAAAAAGGAAAGAATCTTTTTTAACATCTTTTTTAAACTTTGCAAATATACTTGATTTGAATTTAAACTTTTGTCTTTGTTTATTTATTTCTTTTTTGAAATAAAAATATTACGAATGAAATTTATAGAACACTATCAAACATCTTTCATTTTTAAAAGGATTTATTTTTTTTAAATTCGATTCAATCTTCTCATTTTCCATAAAACCAAATTCCTATTTTTATCTTTTCATAATAAATCTTAAATAAACATGAATACTTCTAGCATCGAAAAAATATCAAGAATTCCAAAAACACCTACAGGAACTACTCTTACTTGCAAAGGCTGGGTACAAGAAGCTGCTTTACGAATGTTATTAAATAATTTGGATGCAGAAGTTGCGGAACGGCCAGAAGATTTAATTGTCTACGGCGGAACTGGAAAAGCAGCCAGAAATCATGAATCTTTGGCTTTAATAATTCAGGCCCTAAAAGATTTGGAAGAAGATGAAACACTTTTAATTCAATCTGGCAAACCAGTAGGAATACTTCCAACTCATAAAGATGCACCCAGAGTTTTGATTTCTAACTCACAATTAGTTCCAAAATGGGCTACATGGGAGCATTTTAGAGATTTAGAAGATAAAGGTTTAATGATGTACGGCCAGATGACTGCCGGTTCTTGGATTTATATTGGTTCGCAAGGAATCGTGCAAGGCACTTATGAAACGTTTGCAGAAGTTGCTCGTCAGCATTTTGGTGGAACATTGAAAGGAACACTTAGCGTAACTAGTGGTTTAGGCGGAATGGGCGGTGCACAACCTCTCGCCATCACCATGAATGATGGAGTTTGTTTGGCAGCAGAAGTAGAAGAATGGAGAATTGAGAAAAGAATCGAAACCAGATATATTGATGTTTTAGTACACGATATTGACGAAGGTATTGACCAAGCAATTGCAGCCAAAGCCAAAGGCGAAAGATTGTCCATAGGAGTGGTATGCAATGCAGTAGATTTATTGAATAGATTAATTGAAAGAAATATTATTCCTGATGTACTTACCGACCAAACCTCTGCCCACGATGCTTTAGTGGGATATATTCCACAAAATATGAGCAATGAAGAAGCGAATGTTTTACGAGAAAACAATCCAGAGGAATACCTAAAAAGATCGTATGAAACCATGGCATTGCATGTAAATTTAATGTTGAAAATGCAAAAATTAGGTGCAATTACTTTTGATTATGGAAACAATCTTAGAGGTAGAGCTTTAGAATATGGAGTGAAAAACGCTTTTGATTTTCCTGGTTTTGTACCAGCTTACATTCGTCCTTTATTCTGCGAAGGAAAAGGTCCATTTCGTTGGGCAGCTTTATCTGGCGATCCTCAAGATATTTATGAAACTGATAAATTAATCTTAGAATTATTTCCAGAAAATGAAGGATTAGCTCGTTGGATTAAAATGGCTCAAGAGCGAATTGCTTTCCAAGGTTTGCCAGCCAGAATTTGTTGGCTAGGACAAGGAGAAAGGGAAAAAGCAGGTTTAGCTTTCAATAAATTAGTAGCAGACGGAAAAGTAAAAGCACCGATTGTAATTGGAAGAGATCATTTAGACACAGGTTCTGTAGCATCGCCAAACAGAGAAACCGAAGCTATGCTCGATGGATCAGATGCTGTAGCAGATTGGCCAGTTTTGAATTCTATGATCAATATTGCGGGAGGAGCAAGTTGGGTTTCTTTACACCATGGCGGTGGAGTTGGAATTGGATATTCTATTCATGCAGGTATGGTTATCGTTGCAGACGGAACACCAGATGCCGAAAGAAGAATTAAACGAGTTTTGCATAACGATCCAGCAATGGGAGTTATCAGGCATGCAGATGCTGGTTATGATATCGCAAAAGATACCGCTAGGAAATTTAGGCTAGATATTAAACAAAGGTTAAATAAAGAGTGATTTTTTTAAATTATATAGTTTATAAATTAGCCCGAAGAAATTTAATTGACCTAAATCTCTTTGAACTGCTTGCGTTTCTAATTAGCACTTTTGTTTATAGTCATTCAAAAAAATATAAATTTTGTATTTCTGCATTAATACTGAAATAAATAATACTTTTAAAGCATAGAGCAGAAACTAAAAACGGGAGCCACTGAAAATCCAGAAGAGTAAGAAATCCTATTCAATTATTTTATGAAAAAATTATCGCTTGTCATTTTTATGTTATTTGCGACAGTATCTTTCTCATCAAGCTTCGCAAAAGTTAAAGATTCCCAAAACTTAAATGCTAAGGAACTCTATCAAAAATATCAATCTATTGAAGGATTTGATCAAAACGCCTTCAAAGCAGATTATGATCAATTATCTAAAGTTCAGAAAAAGGTTTTTTTAGTTAAAGTGATTAAAGAGTACAAAGTATCAAAAGCAGCAGGAAACGCAACCGTTTTAGAGTATATTTTTGCTATTTTAATTCCGCCTGTAGGAGTAGGACTTCATACAAATTGGGCAGCTAAAGAAACATTAAGTAATGTTGCATGGACAATACTTGGAGGTATCCCCGGCATCATTCATGCATTCGTAGTTTTAGGCAGAGATTAATTGACATTTAATAAAAGAATGTAGTTTAAGGCTACATTCTTTTATTAAAAACTATTTTCCTTAGACTTTTTATAAGATTCCTTCAATAAAATACCTAAAGCAATAAAGCATAGGATTTCAAAATCCTTCAAACAGCCACCCATTCGGTCATAGTTGCATCCCGTTCCTTCTGAAAGCCATCCTGTTCCTTCAGAAAGACATCCTGTTTCTTCGTAAAGCCATCCTGTTTCTTCGTAAAGGCATCCTGTTCCTTCAGAAAGCCATCCTGTTCCTTCAATTTGCCATCCTGTTCTTTTGGATAATAAAATTCCACTTTCAAACAGGCAACTTCTCTCAACGATATCCTATTATTTAAGATAAAACCTAAATAATTTATAACAATTTTTTGAAACTGTTTTTAATCCCCAATGCCACCAAAAACAATAGCATTAAAAGCATAGTTCTCAATTAAGGTATCGGAATTCCATCCATTAAAAATTAATCCGAAATCTAATAATGCGCTTAAGCTAAAGGATATATAAGTTTTTTAATTTAAATAATGATTAGAAAAGATTTTAGCTAAACTATCATAAGTGAATAAAAGTTCAACTCATTATTAATTGCATAGCTAATTTGATGAATTTTAATTGCATCACTTAAATTAAAATTTTTAAAATTTAACTTTAAATTAAAAATAAACCCTAAAATAAAAAGATCCACTTTTATAGGTGGAGCTTTAACAACTTCGGTAATAAATGCAAATAGTATTATCCTCTGCTTACTTTTTTCCTTGCTATTATGAAGTAATATATTCCAGTCCAAAAGGTGATAAAACCACAAACTAAAAGAACTGATGTGGCAGGAGAAGCGCCATATACGATTTTAAATCCTGCACCAAGAATAATCAACAAACTCCCAACTAGTAATAATAATTTAGTTTTCATAATTTTTTAGTTCTTTAAAATGCACATCCTATACCTGCTCCAATTACACAAAGAAATCCTGTAGCCCAACAACTAACAGTACCAATAGGGTCATTACTCCAATCATTGTAAAGCCAGTTTACTCCACTTTCCATACACTTACCCCAAGTTTGTTTTCCAGCAGGATCAAGCAAAAACTCGACACTTTCAACAATTCTTTCATTTTGTGGTGTTTGTAGCATTGTAAATTTAACTAAATCTTTAGTTCTTACTGTAGGGTCAACAATAATACAAAATTGATTTGAGTTGTTTGGTCAAAGACAAATGTACTAAATCCTGATCGATAATAATAGATTGCTATGTTTTGACCTAAATTTTCCATGATACTTTCTGGAATTATTGAAGAGTGGGTTACAAATCTATCGTCCGTAAAAGTAATAATTTCAATTGAATCAACTCCTTCTGGAAGATCCTGATCAATAACACTTTCATTAGAAAAATTCTGAGAGTTAGATTTTGAGTTTAGATCTTCTGCTTTATCGCATGAAGATAGGTAGAATACAGAGACTAATAAGCCAGATAATAAGATTTTTTTAATTTTTTTTACGTTTTAAGTTTATGTAAAAATATTATGTAAAAATATTATTTAAAAATACTGTTACTTCAATTCATTTATTTAAGATAAAACCTAAATAATTTATAACAATTTTTTGAAACTGTTTTTAATTCCCAATGCCAATAAAAACAATAGGATGAAAAACATAATCCTTAACCCAGGAATAGGAATTCTAGTGATAAGCCATAGCAAACCAAAGAAGACCAAAAAATAAAAAGCTAAAAGTGAAAGTGATTTTCTCATTATGCAAAAAGGCGGAATAAATCCGCCTTCTCATTCTTAAATTAAATAAGAATCCTGACAGGTTCTTCGAGTAATTGTTTCAATGTGACCAAAAATTCAGATCCACTTGCACCATCTACCACTCTATGATCGCAAGAAAGAGTAAGTTTCATTACATTTCCAGGTATCACTGCGCCATTTTTTACCACTGGCACTTGAGATATTCCTCCAACAGCCAAAATACAAGCATCAGGAGGATTTATAATTGCTGTAAATTCATCTATACCAAACATTCCCAAATTAGAAATGGTAAAAGTGCTTCCTTCCCAATCTGCTGGTTGTAGTTTTTTATCTTTTGCTTTCTGAGCAAACTCTTTTACTTCTGCTGATATATGACTTAAAGATTTTCCATCAGCAAACCGAACAACCGGAACTAATAAACCATCCTCTACGGCAACTGCAACCCCAATGTTTACATGTTCATTATACCTTATTTTATCACCAAGCCAGCTGCTATTCACTTTTGGATGCTTTTTCAATGCTACTGCAACCGCTTTTAGTACAATATCATTAAATGAAATCTTTACCGAAGCATATTCATTCATTTTTGCACGAGCAATGATTGCTTGATCCATATCTACCGACATAGTCAAATAGAAATGTGGAGCAGTAAATAAACTTTCGGCTAAGCGTTTTGCAATTACTTTACGCATTTGCGAAACAGGAACCTCCGTATATTTTTCTTCACCTACGAAAGCTGGGATAGAAACCGAAGCTGCTTTTTCAGTTTTCGCAGAATCTATAATTGCTTCTGGCTTGTAATTTTCTACATCCTTTTTAATAATTCTACCATTTTCTGCACTTCCCTGTATAGAATTGATATCAATGCCTTTATCTTTTGCTATTTTTCTAGCTAATGGTGATGCTTTAACTCGAGAATCATCATTTGACTGTGAAGACGAACTTTCAACTTCTGGAGTTTTTACTTCTGGAACTTTGGTAGCAACTTCAGCACTTTTTTCTGCTTTCGCAGGTTCAGAAATTATTTCTTCTTTCTTTTCAGATGGTTTCTCTTCTGCAGCAGGTGCCTTATTTTCACCATCCAAAAGCGATTGAAAATCTTCTCCTTTTGCCCCTAATACAGCTATAATTGCATCTACAGGAACAGCTTCTCCTTCTTTTATTCCAGTATACAAAAGCACACCTTCTTGAAAAGATTCAAAATCCATCGTTGCTTTATCAGTTTCGATTTCTGCTACCAAATCTCCGCTTTTAATTTCGTCGCCAACTTTTTTATGCCATTTAGCCAATACCCCTTCGGTCATGGTATCGCTCATTTTAGGCATTCTTACTACTTCGGCCATTGTTTTATTTTTTTATTTATTGAATTAAATCTTTGGTGTTAACTTATTAAACACCAATAGATTTTCTTCAGTTTTTGTTAATCAATAATATAAGGATAATCTTTTTGAACATACACATCTGTATATAATTCAGAAGGATCTGGATAAGGAGATTCTTCAGCAAACACAACCGAAGCCTCAACTTCGTCTTTTACTTTAGCAGAAATTTTCTCAAACCATTTATCATCTGCATATTTCTTATCCTTGATGGTACGCATGACATGCTCAATTGGATCTTTTGCTTTATATCCTTCTACCTCTTCTTTAGTTCTGTATTTTGCAGGATCAGACATTGAATGTCCTTTGAAACGGTAAGTTCTGATTTCTAAAAAACTTGGTCCTTTACCTTTTCTTGCATAATCAACAGCCTTGTCCATCGCTTTATGCACATCTTCACAACTCATTCCATCTACTGGTTCGGATGGCATATCGAAAGAAAGCCCGATTTTATAAATATCACTTACGTTGGTTGTTCTAGAAACCGAAGTTCCCATTGCATATCCATTATTTTCACAAACAAAAATCACAGGAAGTTTCCAGAGCATCGCCATATTAAAGGTTTCATTTAATGATCCTTGTCTTACAGCACCGTCTCCCATATAGCAAACACATACATTATCAGTGCCTTTATATTGTTCAGCAAATGCAATTCCAGCTCCCAAAGGAATCTGGCCACCAACTATCCCATGCCCACCATAGAAATTATGTTCTTTGCTAAACATGTGCATAGAACCACCTTTACCTTTTGAGCAACCTGTTGCCTTTGCAAATAATTCTGCCATCACCGCATTAGCAGAAATTCCTTTTGCTATTGCATGAGCATGATCTCTATATGCTGTTATCATTCCATCTTCTGATCTTAAAACAGACATAGCTCCTGCCACAACTGCCTCTTGCCCAATGTATAAATGACAGAATCCTCTAATTTTTTGTTGTCCATAAAGTTGACCTGCACGCTCTTCGAATTTGCGCATAAGCAACATAGACTCGTACCACTGTAAATATGTTTCCTTTGTTATTTTTATTGATGCCATATGGTTTTATTAGCCACCAGAATACTCTGAACCGCAAATGTATTAATAAATTTGAATTTGATTAAAGCACAAAACTATATTCTCTAACAATAATACACTACTTTCCTTAACTTTTGCTTTTGTTTGCTCTTGCAGAATGATATACAATTTTTTGAAAAGCCAACGTTAAGTCAAATTTCCTACCGATGAAAAATTTTATTATTACGCTCCTCCTATTTACTTCAGATTAGAAAAATCCCATGCTCAAAAAATTAAACCTGTTGCTTCGTTTTCTATCGGTTATGTTAATACCATTTCAACAAATGAAATTAACTCTGGTTTGTTTGAAATTGATCAATCAAAGATTAGGGTGGGTTTTTCTTTAACTAATAATTTTAATCTTAAGAATAATTGTTTTATTAAAACAGGCTTAAGATACACTGGATACAAAACTGATGTTACTGGGTTAAACTTATTTGAATATGTATTATCAAAACCAGATCCTTTTATTTGGACTCAGAAATTTGAATCTTATATATTACCAATAAATTTTGGAAAGCATATATTGCTATTTAACAAAATACCTGGGGAGGTTTTTATAGGAATTTCCTCAGGTATTTTAACTTATGGTACTTCTATTACGAGGAATAAATCAGTTATTTTTAAAAACATCAACATTAAAAGATACTCTTGAAACATTTATTGAATTTCCAACTTTTAAAAAGCCTACAATTTTCTTTTCTGTTTTAGATGTAGGATTCAATTTTCAGCCTTATCCACACAATTCTAGAATCAATCTTGGTTTTTTATTTAGTGCTCAGCTAAATCAAACTTTTGAATCAAATTACATCGGAAAAATTACCAACATTAGCAAAAATGAAACAGTTAATTATGATCTTAGAATAAATCATAAATATATTTTATCTACTGTTGTTCTTGGCTATAGTTTTTATAAAATCAAAAAGCGGGTAATAAAATATAATTTAAATCCTTTAGGTTCATAAGAGATGCTAAACAAATTTATCTTGCTTTTGATTACTTGCTTTTGATTACTTGCTTTTTATGCAATAATTATTCTTTTGCTCAGGAAAAAAAACCTAATGTATCTGTACTTTTTGGTCCCAATTTAGTAACCTTACATGGAGGAAATCCATTGGATGGACTTACCTCAAATGTACGAGGTGCTTTAGGGATTTCATTTCAATATCCATTGAAAAGAAAAGTTGCAATAAGATCTTATTTATTGTACGAAAAAAAGGGTTGCATTTTACCAGATAGGATTCTTTTAGATTCAACGCTTACTACAATTTTAGACGTTGGAAAAATTGTATCAAATTTTGATTATTTAACTATTCCTGTTCTGCTAGAATATACCACTGGCAGAAGAGTAAAATATTCGTTTGCTGCTGGTGGCTATTTTGCTTATTTAGTTAAGCACAAAAATATTTTGTACGGTTTAAACAATCCACCACTTGTACTTTATGAAGGATTTATTCTTGCTAATAGAGAAGATTTTGGTTTAAGTGGAAGTGCAAACGTATCTGTTCCCATTTCAAAACGCCTTTCAGTCAATGCAAATATTCTGTATAATCGAGGTGTAAGAAATTTTTTTAAGAAAGAATTCAGTGAGATTTTTGAATATTATAACTCCTCTGCGAATTTGCTTTTCGGTCTTACCTATGAAATAAATGATAGAAATTACTCGTTAAGTATAATTTAATCTCTATTTGAACAAGAAAAACCTACTTTTGAGGCAGATTTTCTACCTTAACTATTTATTTAATATTAATAGGTTTACTAATTTTTAAAAAATTAACCCATTAAGTATTATCTAAATTAACAGAAATACATGAAAAAACTAATCTTTATATTCTGCCTTAATTTAATAACGATGGCACTATTGGCTCAAAATTTTAAAAACAGAGCAGCAGATCCAGATTCTTTAGAGTCAGATTATTACAGTCAACTATTTGATCTTAAACTTAGAAAAGATTCATCTAATATGAGATTATACTCCACTGTAAATGAATGGATCGGAACTCCTTACAGATATGGAGGAGATTCTAGAAAAGGGATTGATTGCTCTGGTTTTACTGGAAAAATATTTAATAGCGTTTATAATTTATCCCTTGCTCCTAATTCTGCAGCAATTTTCGAAAAATCTATTCCACTTAATCGTTCTGAGTTAAAAGAAGGAGATTTCGTTTTCTTTAAAATTAGCAAAGGCAGAGTTTCACATGTTGGAGTTTATTTGGGTAATGACAAATTTGCTCATGCTTCTGTTGCTCGTGGTGTGATGATCAGTGATTTAAATGATGCATACTATAAAAAATATTTTTACAAAGGTGGTAGAATGACGGATGTTCTGAATTGAATTACCATTTCTTTATCATAAAAAAACCTTCATCTGAAATTCAAATGAAGGTTTTTTTTGTTTTAAACTTTTTACTTTTATTTCATATTAAACGAGTAGATATATCTTGAATAAGAATTCTCTGGATATATTCCTTCTAAAGAAACCATATTATCATTCTTACTTTCTATTATTTCTTGCAATTGTTCTTTGTTTTTAACTACTTGATTATCAATTTTTGTGATAATAAACTTATAGTTGACCCCTTTTGCAGCAAGTTTTTGAAACTCAAGCAAAAAATACGATCAACTATTTATCATAATTACAATCCTAAAAACAAAACTATATAATAAAAAATAATACATATTGAGTTACCAATTTTGGGTACTTTTGAAAAAAAATGAAATGAAAAATACATCTATCTCACTCGGAGATTATTTTGATCAATTTGTAGGTAATCAAGTTTCAGTTGGGCGATATAAAAACGTAAGCGAAGTTATTCGAGCTGGTCTTCGATTATTAGAAAATGAAGAAAGTAAAGTAATTGCTTTAAAAATAGCCGTTAAACAAGGATTGAATAGCCCAAGAATTGAAAGTTTCAACTTTGACGACCACTTAGCTACACTAAAATCCGAAAAGAGAAAAAATGGCTAAAATTATATTTAGGCAAGAAGCTATAAGTGACTTGTCAGATATTTGGGATTATACCTTGCGAGAGTGGTCAGAAAAACAAGCCGATAAATATTATGAAACAATCCGATTTGCTTGCACAGAAATTGGAGAAAATCCAAAAATTGGAAAAACCTATGCAGAAATAAGTAAACATTTATTCGGTTTAACTACAGGAAAGCACATTATATTTTATCATTTAATTTCGGAAGATGAAATTGAAGTAATTAGAATATTGCACTCAAGAATGGATTTAAGAATTATAATAAAAGAATGAAAAAACACTAACCTGATTTTTAATCCTGTTTGTTCGAAATTTGTAACTAAAAATTCGTGAGTTTTTTCCAATTTCGATTACTGGTCTGTACCTAAATTATTAGAAAATACAACAATTAGAGAATTCACCTATTCACTCGCAACAAGTGGCTATTTAGCCTATTTGGTAAAACAACAGAATTTTTTTGAAGGGTTTAGTTATCCAACCTTGCTCTATATTATGAGGGATTTGGGATTGATAACAGAATAGATATCGGTCTTATCTGTAATACAAACGTTCGCTATCCGATTTCCAAACGTTTGTTCCTTGACGCAAATATTCTTATACAATTGAGATTTAAGATCTATTTTTAACCCAGAATTCAGTAGAAATTTCTACTATTATCAATCTTCTACTATTTTACTTTTAGGTCTTAGCTGTAAAATAAAAGATTAAAATCTTTCGTTCAAATTGTTAAAATCTTTTATTCATTTAGAAAAAAGTACTTTTAATATCTTTAGTTACTGGATCAATAGAATCTGAACAAATTATTTCAACTAAATTAAAAGCTTTATTTTAAATTAATAACAACAGAATTTATGAAAAAAATCCTCTTTACATGCTGTTTAAATTTAATAACGATAGCACTTTTAGCTCAAAGTTTTAAGAATAAAATTTTAGATCCAGATTCATTAGAATCCGATTATTATAGTCAACTATTTGATCTTAAACTCCGAAAAGATTCGTCCAATATGAGATTATACTCCACCGTAAATGAATAAATCGGAACTCCTTACAGATATGGAGGAGATTCTAGAAAAGGAATTGATTGCTCTGGTTTTACTGGAAAAATATTTAATAGCGTTTATAATTTATCCCTTGCTCCTAATTCTGCAGCAATTTTCGAAAAATCGATACCGCTCAATCGTTCTGAGTTAAAAGAAGGAGATTTCGTTTTCTTTAAAATTAGCAAAGGCAGAGTTTCACATGTTGGAGTTTACTTAGGTAATGACAAATTTGCTCATGCTTCTGTTGCTCGTGGTGTAATGATCAGTGATTTAAATGATGCATACTATAAAAAATATTTTTACAAAGGTGGTAGAATGACGGATGTTCTGAATTGAAATACCATTTCTTAATCATAAAAAAACCTTCATCTGAAATTCAAATGAAGGTTTTTTTTTGTTTTAAACTTTTTACTTTTATTTCATATTAAACGAGTAGATATATCTTGAATAAGAATTCTCTGGATAAATTCCTTCTAAAGAAACCATATTATCATTCTTACTTTCTATTATTTCCTCCAATTGTTCTTTGTTTTTAACAACTTGATTATCAATTTTTGTGATAATGAATCCTTCTCTCACACCAGTTGCAGCTAGTTTCCCAGCTTTAAGTTCTGAAACCTTTACTCCACCTTGGATTTTCAATTTCGTAGCTACCGCCGAGCTAATTGTTTCTAATTTTCCACCTAAAGCAGCTAATGAAACTACTTCACCTTTTTTAACAGCAGACGTATTTTTATCACCGTTTTTCAATACAACTTTTAATTCTTTCGTCTTTCCATCTCTTACTAAATTCACTCCGATTTCATTTCCAGGTCTGAATTTTACG
>JBBQYA010000071.1:0-15759 GCA_038209155.1 Sphingobacteriales bacterium
TATATTTCACAATCCCTAATACTCTCTCACCATCAATCCTTCTGCAAACGTTAAAAGTTTTTCAGAATTTTCTGATTTTATAGACAAGGCTTTGCAATTGGAAATAGCTAGCTCAAAATATTTGTCGATTTCTTTTTCTGCTAATTCTTTGATGTTCAGGTTATCGTAAAGTTGAGTGATTGCATTAATTTTGTCGTTTTCGATAAAGTTTTTATTCTCTAACCAAAAGTTTAATTCTGTGAGATTATGCTCTCTTGCTAACTGCTTGGCAGAGATCAGCATAAAGGTTTTTTTATTGGTTAGGATGTCTCCTCCTACTTTTTTACCAAATTTGCCGGGATCTCCATATACATCCAAAAGATCATCTTGCAGTTGGAAAGCAATACCCATATTTTTTCCGAATTCGTAAAAATGCTTTTGGATTTCTGCATCTGCTTTGCCAATAATTGAACCAATTTGAAGACTTGCTGCTAATAAAACTGCTGTTTTTAGACTGATCATTTTTATGTACTGTGAAATAGAAACTTCATTTTGATTTTCATAATTCATGTCCAATTGTTGACCTTCACAAACGGAAACAGCAGTATTATTGAAGATTTCAAGAATAAGTTTTAATTGATCTGGATCAACCGAAAGCATTAATTTATAAGCTTCTACCAACATTACATCCCCCGAAAGAATCGCAGTATTATTATTCCATTTCTCATGAACAGTGGGTTTCCCTCGGCGCAGTGGTGCATTGTCCATAATGTCATCATGCATTAAAGTGAAATTGTGAAAAACTTCAATTGCAACTGCAGCTTTTATAGCTTTTTGAATATTTCCGCCCACAGCATCACAAGCCATCAACACTAAGGAGGGTCTTAATCTCTTGCCGCCCAAAGACATGAGATAAGAAATAGGTTCGTATAATTCTAATGGATGATTAGGATATTTTGAATTGGAAATCTCATTTTCAATTAAATTGTAATACGTAGTTAGCCCTTCCATACTTAAAATTTTTCTTGAACCAAGTTGAAATCAATTTGACGTTTTACTAAGTCCACACTCTTAACTTTGATTTTTACTTCATCGCCTAATTGGTAAACTTTCTTTTTTCTTTGCCCAATAATACAGTAGTTTTTTTGATCTAAAACATAAAAATCATCATCAATGTCTCTTAATCTGATCATTCCTTCACATTTGTTCTCTAACAATTCTACATACATTCCCCATTCTGTAACTCCAGAAATAATTCCTGAATACATTTCTCCAATATTATCTTTCAGATATTCTGCTTGCTTATATTTGGTTGATGCACGTTCTGCATCTGCAGCTTTTTTCTCCATATCTGAGGAATGCTTACACTTTTCTTCTAAATCATTTTCTACTTGTGGCTTTCCGCCTTTTAAATAATAATTGAGCAAGCGGTGCACCATTACATCTGGATATCTACGAATCGGTGAAGTGAAATGTGTGTAAAATTCAAAAGCTAAACCATAATGAAAACTTTTAGTAGTAGTGTAGATAGCCTTAGACATAGATCTAATAGCCAACGAAGTAAGAACATTTTGTTCCTTTGTTCCTACTACATCATCCATCAATTTATTTAATGATTTTGAAATTTCTTTGCTTGATTTTGTATTTAATTTATACCCAAATCTGGCTGCGAAAGTGGCAAAAGTTTCTATGTTTTCTGTAGATGGTGCATCGTGGGCTCTATACACAAATGGAAATTGGTTTTTCTTACCACCTTTGGTTGCAATAAATTCGGCTACCTTTCTATTAGCCAAAAGCATAAAATCTTCAATCAGTTTATGAGCATCTTTTCGCTCTTTCACATACACTCCAATAGGTTTTCCGGTTTCGTCTAATTTAAATTTGACTTCCGATGACTCAAAACTAATAGCGCCTTCTTTGAATTTTTTATCTCTAAGTTTATAAGCTAATTGATTCAATGTTTTTAATTCAGTCGAATAATCTCCAATTTCTGTTTCTAGAATTTCCTGAACTTCTTCATAACTAAATCTTCTATCAGAATAAATAATAGTTTTTCCAAACCATTGTTCCAAAATTTCTGCTTCATTATTCAAAACAAATACGGCAGCAAAACATAATTTATCCTCATGCGGACGAAGAGAGCAAAGGCCGTTTGAAAGATTCTCAGGCAACATGGGAATCACTCGATCTACCAAATAAACGCTTGTTGCCCGTTCATAAGCTTCGTCATCCAAAGCTGTATTGGGTTTTACATAATGTGAAACATCAGCAATGTGAACTCCAATCTCGAAGTTTCCATTTTCTAATTTTTTGAAACTGATTGCATCATCAAAATCTTTTGCATCTACTGGATCAATAGTGAAGGTTAGAATCTCTCTGAAATCTTTTCTTAGCGCAATTTCATCTTGAGAAATAATATCATTTATCCCTTCTGATTCTTGTTCAACTTTTAAAGGAAACTCCAAAGGAAATCCAAAATCTGCAAGAATTGCATTCATTTCGGTATTGTTCTCCCCTCTTTTTCCTAAAACATGAATTATTTCGCCTATTGGATTTTTTGCTCCTTTTGGCCATTCTATAATTCTTGCCAATGCTTTATCACCGTCTTTTGCTCCTTTTATCTGATCCAGCGGAATCATTATATCATGGTTCATTTTCCGATTGTCGGGAACTAGAAAAGCAAATTTATGAGATAGTTGAACGATACCCACAAATTCCATTTTCTTTCGTTCTAAAATTTCTATTACCTCTCCTTCTAGTTTTTTCCCATTATTGGTAGCAAAAACAAATGCTTTTACCAAATCTCCATGCAAAGCTTCACGTAGCATTCTGGGAGCAATAAACACATCTTCCGATTCATTTTCCTGCACCAAAAAAGCAGATCCAGAAGCAGTCATATCTATTCTTCCAGTAATATAATTTTTGGTTTGTTTAATTTTATATTTTCCTTTTGAAATTTCTTTAAGATCCCCAGATTCTACCATATCTTTCAGTAAATCAGACAACATATCTCGGGAAATTGAATCTTTGATGTAAAGAGCTGCGGCTATTTGTTTGTAGTTATATTCTCTAGTAGAATTTTTATTGAAATAGTTTAATACGGATTCGCTTAATGCTTTTTTTAAAGCTTGTAAAGAGCGTGGTTGAGTCATGAATTTAAATTTTATTAAGCTTAATTATGGAAAAATCACCATAATCGTTCCTCGTTTTTCTATTACACGGCCGTCTTGTTTTTTTCCACTAATTAAATAAACAAAGACGCTTGTGTAAGAAACATTTCCAGTTGGAAGCTTACCATCCCAACCAACATCTTGATCATTTGTTGCAAAAACTAATCCTCCCCAGCGATCATATATTTTCAATGAGTATTCTTTTTGCTCTATACCAACCAAAACTGGTTTAAAAATGGGATTGGCTCCACCAGGCGTAAAGGCATCAGGACAGAATATATTGTTTTCAGGAAAGACGCAAATAGTATTTGATTGATTTATGCCATTTGTGCCGTATTGACTGGTCTTTTCTCTTGCAATTATTTTATAGCAATTAGAAGTTGATTTTAAAATAACTCCTGTATCACCATCTAAAAAAAGATTAACCGATTGATCAAAACTGCCAATTAGAAAATCATTTCTGTATAAATCATAAATTTTAGCATCGTTTTCCCATCCTTCTACTCTATTCCAAGTTATTTCATTTGAAAAATCTTTGAAAGTTTTCGTTTGAAGCAAAACTGTATTTAATATTTGCGAATTAAATGTTCCAACTGGGCAAGTAGTTTGAGCTACCACCCGATAGTAATACACTTCAGAAACATCCTTTTGAAACTGAAAATAAAGAAACGCGGTATTCCCTTGCTGAATAATGGTGTCTAGGTTATTAAAATTGAGGTTTGAATTACTCCTTTGTAAAATGTAAATAATGGGTGCTGTAGATTGTCCAGCAATCCAAGATATTTTGATGGTATCATTATTATTGTCAATAGATGCTTCATATAAATAAACATGATCTGGAAATGTACCAAAAGAAGGAAAAAAGGTTTTGATATTAGAGCTGGAGGTTTTGCCGGGAATGTTAGAAACCGCTCGAACAAAAAATTTATTATCCGTATCGCTTTTTAAGTTTTTGAAAACATAATTATACAAAGTTGCACCACCGACAATAGAATCTACTTGCGTAAATGCTCCACCACTTTGTGAAACAAATATTCGGTAAACTCTTATTCCTTCTGTCCAACCTTCATACGCATTCCAAGAAAGTGAAATTTGTTGCGAACAAGCATCAAAGAAATTTTCTGACAAAAAAATAGTCGAATGAGTAGCACTAAATCCAGAATTTCTTCTATTATCAATATGGGAAGCCACCACCGAAAAAACTTCTTTTTCAGTTTCAGCTAAGGATTCAACAAAAATGCCAGTTGCTAATTTTGCATCCGTGTAAATAAAGCTATTCTGATTTGCAGAAACGCTATCTAAAGTGATGAGTGCTGGAGGTACACTTTTATAGATGAAATAACTATCTCTGTTAGGTTCAACGGTTGAAGCCCAAGTAATTACTGCTAATTGCTTAAGTCCAGTTTGTGTAGAAAATGTTTGAACGGTTACAGAATCTATGATGGGTAAAGATAAATTTTGGCTATAAGCTTTTAAGCTAAAAATAACTTGAATTAAAATAATAAAAACCAAAACTTTTTTTACATCCATTTTTTTACCCAACTAAAACGCTAGTGAATTCTTTTATTTTTAAATATTTTTTGGCCAACGATTTAATTTCATCTGCAGAAATCGTTTTAACTATGTGAATAAATTGATCATAATAATCATAATCTAAATTATAAAAAAGTATCCCTTTTAATTTATCAGCATGAGAAAAAGCGTTTTCTATACTTCCTAACATGGTTCCTAATAAATAATTCCTTACTAAATCTAATTCCGAATCACTTACATTTTCTGTTTTCAAACGTTCAATCTCTTTAAAAATTTCTACCAAAGTTGCTTCATGAACTTCTTTTCCAACTTCTGTGCTAATGAAAAAATAAGCATCCTGCTGTAAAGAAACTAATCGACTTCCGATTCCATAGGTATAACCTTTATCTTCTCTAATATTAGCCATTAATCTAGATCCAAAATAACCGCCCAAAATGGTACTTAAAATCTGAAACCCAATATAATCAGGATGTGTTTTTTGTATGGCTTTTATTCCAATTCGTATAGCAGTTTGCAAGGCATCCGATTTTTCTATGTACGTTTTACCGATTTCAGGAAAATGATTTTTATGAATTACTTTTTGATAGCTAATTGGAGTCGAGCTTATTTCAGCAAAATGATTTTCAACAGTTGAAATGGTAGTATCTATTAATTTTCCGGCAATGATTAAAGTACAATTTTGAGTGGTGTAATATTGATGATGAAATAAAACTAAACTATCTCGAGTAATTAAATCCATATCCTGCATTTGTGCATTAAAACCATAAGGATGCTCTGAGCCAAATAATTTTTCATTAAATATTTTTCGGCATTCGTAGTCATTTTTCTTTTTATTAACTGCCAGTTTCTGTTTATTGTTGGCAATAAAAGTGTCCAATTCATTCTGCGGAAATGTTGGACGAAAAATTAATTCCGAAAAAACTGGCAATAAGGTTTCTAAATGCTTATTTAGACAATATAAAGTGACATAAGCCCGATCAAAATCTACTTCTGTTTGTAAAAAAGCACCATGAAAATCGAAGAAATCCGCAATTTGAGAACCGCTCATAGAAGAAGTTCCTTCTATTATTAAAGTGTTTACAACATTAGAGGATAGATGCACTTTTTCATTCCAGTTTCCCGCATCGAAAATCGCTTCTAATCGTATAACTTCTTCTTTTCCAGCGTTTATGGTGTAAAAAGAAATCCCGTTGTGTAACTGCTTTTTATTAGATTTTAATATGGTTAAATCTTCTATTTCTTTCGCCTCAGGCGCAATACTTCTATCTAAAAAGGATATCATTAATACTTGAGTCTAATTTTTTAAATAATATAAAGTGGAAGAATTTCTTTCATCAAACAAAATAGCAGCTTGGTTTTTAATTTCGTCTGCCGTAATGGATTGATAAATTTCTATTTCGGTATTGATCATTTTTGCATCGCCCATTAATTCGTAATAAGCTAGATTCATGGCTTTGTTCAATAAACTCATTTCCCCGAAAATAAAAGTTGATTCCGATTTGTTTTTAACTTTTTGCAATTCATTTTCGGGAACCAAATCAGAAATAAGTTGATTTAATTCTTTCATAATCGCCTTTTCTGCTATTTCTACAGAAATGTTTTCACTCAATTTTCCTTCTACTATAAACATTCCAGCATCCATATCCCCAGATACATAGGCATTAATTTCGCTGAAAAGCTTTTGTTCTTTTAATAAACTTTGATGCAATCTGGATGAATTTCCTCGAGATAAAATATCAGACATAAGATCCGATACATAATATTCTCTGCTTTTACGATTACTCATGTGAAATACTTTGTAAATAGCATCAGCAGGTACATCTCTATATACTGTTTTAGTTTTTGCTTCGGTTTGTTTAGGTTCTTGAGGCAGATTCCTTACATACTTTTCACCTTGAGGAATAGAACCAAACCATTTTTCTGCTTGTTTTTCTATTTCAGAAGTGTTTACATTGCCAGCGATCACCACAATGGCATTTTGTGGATTATAATGTTTTTTAAAAAATGCTTTTACATCATCAATTTCTGCATTTTCTATGTGAGATAATTCCTTACCAATAGTGGCCCAACGATAAGGATGAACCTGATAAACTAATTCTCGAAGTAATAACCAAACATCGCCATAAGGCTGATTTAAGTAACGTTGTTTAAATTCTTCACACACCACATTTTTTTGAACTTCCAAACTTTTTTCAGAAAATGCTAAATTCAACATCCTGTCAGATTCCAGCCAAAGAGCTGTTTCAAAATTTTGAGATGGAATTTGAATATAATAATTCGTTATGTCATTACTGGTAAAAGCATTATTTTCTCCTCCTACTCTTTGTAATGGCTCATCGTAAACTGGAATATTTACAGATCCTCCAAACATTAAATGCTCAAAAAGATGAGCAAAACCTGTTTGTTCGGGGTTTTCATCTCGTGCTCCCACATCGTATAACACGTTCACTACACACATTGGATTGGTAATATCTTCGTGAATAAGTAGTTTTAAACCATTTGATAAGTGTACTTTTTTATAATCAATCATTCGTTTATATCCTTCATAAAAGTTCTAAAAATAGTACTTTTGAACTAAATTTAGCATGCAAATGGATTTAAATTTAAACATTTTTGATCAAAACAATTTTCTACTGCTACTCTTTTATCATTATGAATGTTGACAATCTGCTCAGCCGAGCATTGCAGTTTGAGTTTTTAACTGCCGAAGAAGGTAAATATCTGTATTACAATGCTTCTACAGCTGCATTGATGTATACTGGAAACGAACTACGAAAAATTCAAAAGCCAGATGGTATGGTGACTTGGATTATAGATCGAAATTTAAATACAACTAATGTATGCATCGCTAATTGCAAATTTTGTAATTTTTTTCGACGACCAGGTCATGAAGAAAGCTATATTACCAGCATAGAAGAATATAAACGCAAAATAGAAGAGACTTTTAAATATGGCGGTGAGCAATTATTATTGCAAGGTGGCCACCATCCAGATTTAGGTTTGGATTATTATGCCAATCTTTTCAGAGAATTAAAAAGCCTTTATCCTAATCTAAAATTGCACTCTCTTGGGCCGCCAGAAATTGCACACATTACTAAACTTGAAAAATCTACGCATACCGAGGTTCTAAAAACTTTGATGGAAGCAGGTTTAGATTCATTACCTGGCGCTGGTGCAGAAATATTAAATGATCGTGTACGCAGATTAATTAGTAAAGGAAAATGCAGCGGGAAAGAATGGTTAGATGTAATGCGAGCTGCCCACCAATTAAACTTAACTACCTCCGCCACCATGATGTTTGGTCATGTGGAAACTATAGAAGAACGTTTTGAACATTTGGTTTGGTTGAGAGAAGTGCAATCAGAAAAACCAGAAAATGCAAAAGGTTTTTTAGCTTTTATACCTTGGCCATTTATGGATGATGGTACTTTATTAAAACGAATTCGAGGAATTAAAAATACCATTACAGCAGACGAATACATTCGTATGATAGCTTTAAGCAGAATAATGTTGCCAAATGTGAAAAATATTCAAGCTTCTTGGTTGACAGTCGGAAAAGAAACCGCTCAACTTTGTTTGCATGCTGGAGCTAATGATTTTGGATCGATAATGATTGAAGAAAATGTAGTTTCAGCCGCTGGAGCTCCACACCGTTTCACTGCGCAAGGAATTCAAGATTCGATTTTGGCTGCTGGTTTTACTCCACAATTAAGAACACAACAATACGAATTCAGAGAATTGCCAGCTAATATGGAACAACAGGTTATTGATTATTGATTTTTTTAATTTGATTGAATCATAGTTCTTTATTTTAAAGAACATACTTACATTTACCTTTCATGGAAGATGTTAATTTGCATATAGAAGCCGTCTTATTTGCTTCTACAGATAGAGTTACAATAATTGAATTGAAAGATTTGTTGAGTGTAATTTTTGAACGCGAATTTGAAAATAAGGAAGTTGAACAAGCTATTCAAGTTTTAAGAGAAAAATTTGATCAAGAAAATTCTTCTTTTTTTATTAATGAAATTGATGGAGGTTTTCAATTTTTCACAAAGAGTATTTATCAAAAAGGAATTCAACATTTACAGCAACAACGATCCAAAAAGAAACTTTCTAATTCTGCAATGGAAACCTTGGCCATTATTTCCTACAAACAACCTATTACAAAAACAGAAATTGAACAAATTCGTGGTGTAAATTGCGATTATTCTGTTCATAAACTATTGGAAAAAGAATTAATCAGTATTGAAGGAAAAAGTGATGCTCCTGGGAAACCTTTACTCTACATTACCAGTAAAATGTTTATGGATTATTTTGGACTTAAAACAATTCAAGATTTGCCAAAATTAAAGGATATTTCTGCTCCTACAGAAAATACAATCGGACATAATGAATTGCAAGAATAAAAATGGTAAAATATTTGCAAAGTGAATAAATTTTAACACATCTTTGTTTTGGAGCTTTAAACACTTATTTTTACAAAAATCAATATAGTTACATTTCTCTCAATAATTAAACTAAAACCATTATTTAAATCTTATACTTCCATTTTTTATTAAATGAAATCTCCTAAAAAACCTATCAAAAAGGTTGCAGACAAAAACAATTTTGCTGTAAATCCAGATTCTGTGAGGAAGACTAAACTTAAACCATTGAGCCCAAAAGAGTCCAAAAATTGGAAAAACAAGCTCGACGATGAAGAAGAAGATGATTTTCCAAATAGAATTGAAGAAGAAGATGATGATCTTGAAATTGATGACATTGATAATGAATTAAACAACGATCCCGAGGATGAAGATGATAGATATTAAATAAAATACTCAAACACATTATTACCCAAGAAATCAATAATTTAATACTATGGTATTAGGTGATTGATTTTTTAATTTATAATCCTCATAAACATTCATGATAATTACTGAAGTCAAAAATAAAAAGGAAGCAGAATTGTTTTTGAATGTGGCTAGAGAAATCTACAAAAATGATCCAGTTTGGGTTTGCCCATTGGACAGTGAAATGGAAAACATTTTCAATTCGGAAAGCAATGTTTTTCATTCGCATGGAGAAATTACCAGATGGTTTTTAAAATCAAATGATGGAAAATTAATAGGCAGAATTTCAGCTTTTATTGATCATCAAAAAGCAAATAATTATGAACAGCCTACGGGTGGAATAGGTTATTTTGAATGTATTAATGACCTTGCTGCCGCTAAAATTTTGTTTGATACTGCAAAAGATTGGCTTCAAAAAAGAGGAATGAAAGCCATGGACGGTCCCATCAATTTTGGAGAGAATGATCGCTATTGGGGTTTATTAGTTGAAGGATTTACTCATCCTTCAATCGGAATGAATTATCATCCAGTTTATTACAAAAATTTGTTTGAGAACTATCAATTCACTATTTTTTTTGAACAGATTACCAATATGATTAATATGACCATTCCTTTTCCGGAGCGGTTCTCAAAAATTTCTAATTGGGTTGCCAATAAACAAGGCAATAGCTTTGAACATATTACTTTAAAAAACATTAAAAAATATATAGAGGATTTTAAAGAAATTTATAATGATGGTTGGCGATTTCATGAAAATTTTGTTCCCATGACAACCCAAAATGCAAAGGAAAATTTAGAAAAACTTATTCCAATAATGGATGAGCAACTTATTTGGTTTGCTTATGTGAACAATGAGCCTGCATCTTTCATTGTAGTAATGCCAGATGCAAACCAACTTTTAAAACCATTTAAAGGAAAATTAGGTTGGATTGAAAAAATAAGATTTTTTTGGAATAAAAAATTTAATAGACCAAATAGATTGCGAGTGGTAGTCATGGGAACTAAAACAAAATTTCAAAAATCGGGATTAGAATCGGGTTTGTTCATGAAGCTCCATGCTTACACTTTCCCGCAAAAACATTATCAAGAAACTGAATTATCTTGGGTTGGAGATTTTAATCCCAAAATGCAATCCATTCATGAAGCTACAGGAGCGTTTCCAGCCAAAAAGCATCATACCTATCGTTTGGTTTTTGATAATCCGGGAATAATTCAAAATCCAAAAAAACTGATAGAGAAAAACAGAACGGAAGAATAAAAAAATTTTTAATCTTCTGGAATATGAATTGGATATCGAAGCATTTCTTCATAATTCATGTGCTGCAAAGCCTTATTTGCATGAAATATGTAAGATTCCTTATAATCCATTCTAATATCTTCGTGTAGTTTTAAGAATATTTTTCCTGTGCGAGAAATGGATCGCACATACAAATATCTGAGCGGCTGGTAATGATTATGTAAACTAAAATGGCTTAAAAACAACTCAGAAAAGTGCAAAATCAATTCTATTTCTCCCGCTGCACTTTTGGTAAATTTGCTATATTTTGTAATGAGTTTATACGCTTTTCTCAAAAGTTTTGCAGCGTTGTAATTGGTCTTAGCCGGAAATGAAATTTGAAAAAAATCATCCAATTCCAATTTTATTTTAGATGCATATTTAATAGGATCTTCAGCATCAAACAAAAGATACGCTAATAAGTCTTTGTTCTCTACTTTATGTTTTGCAAGTTGCAGACAAATGGTTTCCAAATCTTTACGCCCAATACTTATAATTTCTTTTTTAAGATCATTCAGTTTACTAGCACTCATACACTTGCAATTATTTCTCTTACTTTTATTAATACTTGGCTGATTCCTTCTTGGTATTTTCCGCCAGCAGTTGCAAAATTGGGCTGACCTCCTCCTCCACCTTGTATCAATCCAGCTACATCTCGAATGATTTTCGCTGCATTTAATTTTCCTTCTGCTACCAAATTATCTGAAATCAATAAAGTAATAAATGGTTTATCTTCAATGACTGAAACTGCCACAAATACCAAATTATCTATTTTAGCTTTTAAATTAAATGCCAATTGTTTCAAAGCATCTGAATTGGGTAAATCAATTTCTTGAGCTATAAAATGAATATTCTTAATATTTTCTGCTTTGTTTACCAATTGATCAGCGATCGTTGCAATTTTTTCTTGCAAAACTTCTTCACTTTCTTTTTTTAATTTTGCATTCTCCTCCAAAATTTGCTGCAATTTTTTCGTAACATCCGTTGGATTATTTAGTAATTCTTTCAATTCCTCCAAATCAGAATATGCTTTTTCATAAAAGTGAAGAGCCTCTTTAGATGTAACTGCTTCTATCCTACGAACTCCTGCTGCTACTGCGCTTTCGCTAATGATTTTGAACAATGAAATATTGCTGGTATTAGGAGTATGAGTTCCCCCACAAAGTTCTTTAGAAAATTTATCATCAAAGGTTATCACCCTTACAAAATCTCCATATTTTTCTCCAAATAATGCAGTAACTCCAGAATTAATTGCTTGATCGTAAGGAACATTACGCTCTTCTTTTAAAGCGATACTTTTTTGAATTTTATGATTAACTAGAACTTCTACTTTAGCCAATTCTTGGTCAGATAGTTTCGCAAAATGCGAAAAATCAAAACGTAAATTTGTTTCATTTACCAAAGATCCTTTCTGATTTACATGCGATCCTACAATTTCTTTCAATGCAGCATGAAGTAAATGGGTAGCACTATGATTGTTGGCAATTAATATCCGTCTACCACCATTAATTTCTGCCATAAAGATTGCAGATGTGTCGCTTGGCAAGGTTTTGCTTAAATGAACAATTATGTTATTTTCTTTTTTAGTATCAAATATTTCAATGCTTTCTTTTACATTTTTCAATAATCCTTTGTCGCCAACCTGACCACCACTTTCTGCATAGAAAGGAGTTTGATCTAATACTATTTGATAAAATTCTTCACCTTTTGCAATTACTTTTCTGTATTTCAGAATTTCTGATTCAGTAATTACTTCATCATACCCTTTAAAAACAGATTCTTTCTCTTTTAATATGACCCAATCATCCGTTTCTAAAAGAGTTGCATTTCTTGATCGTTCCTTTTGCTGATTCAAACATTTTTTAAATTCCAATTCATCTATTTCCATTCCTTTTTCTCTCGCCATCAATTCTGTAAGGTCATATGGAAACCCAAATGTATCATATAGTTCAAAGGCAAAAGCTCCATCAATTTGCATGGAATTTTTGGTTGGAGTATATTTTTCAAAACGTAAAATACCAGCACTTAATGTTCGTAAAAAAGAATTTTCTTCTTCCATTATTACTTTTTGAACAAAATCTTGCTGATTACTAAGTTCAGGAAATACATCTTTAAACTGCTGAGAAAGAATAGAAACCAGCTTGTACATAAATGGTTCGTTTAAATTCAAAAAAGTGTATCCGTATCTCACAGCTCTTCGCAGAATTCTTCTAATCACATATCCAGCTCCAGTATTAGAGGGTAATTGTCCGTCGGCTATGGTGAATGAAACTGCACGAATATGATCGGCAATTACTCTCATTGCAATTGCTTGATTATTTTTAGCCCCTAATTTTTCTTCTTTCAAATCAGGGTATGCAAAGCCAGAAAGTTGTGAAAGAAATTGAATCAAAGGTTGAAAAACATCGGTATCGTAATTAGAAATTTTTCCTTGCAATGCCATACATAATCGCTCAAAACCCATTCCTGTATCTACATGTCGGGCAGGAAGCTCAACTAATTTTCCACTTGCCAACCTATTGTATTGCATGAAAACGTTGTTCCAAATTTCTACCACTTGTGGATGATCATTATTAACTAAAAGTTTTCCATCCGTATGTTTTCTTTCTTCATCAGTTCGTAAATCAACATGGATTTCTGAACAAGGACCACAAGGTCCACTATCTCCCATTTCCCAAAAATTGTCTTTTTTAGAACCATAGAGAATATGAGTTTCATCAATTAGCTTTTTCCAAATTTCTAATGATTCTTGATCTGCTGACAATCCATCACTTTCATGTCCTTCAAAAACAGTGACATATAAACGATCCTTTGGGATTTTATACACCTCGGTCAATAATTCCCAAGCCCAATTGATAGCTTCTGTTTTGAAATAATCGCCAAAACTCCAGTTTCCAAGCATTTCAAAAAATGTATGGTGATAAGTATCAATTCCTACTTCTTCCAAATCATTATGCTTACCCGAAACCCTTAGACACTTTTGAGTGTCAACTATTCGAGAATATTTTGCAGTTTCTTGACCCAAAAATATTCCTTTAAACGGAGCCATACCCGAATTAATAAATAATAAAGTAGGATCATTTTTTACAACAATGGGTGCAGATGAAACAATTGTGTGTTGTTTAGATTCAAAAAACTGTAAAAATTGCTGTCGTATTTGGCTGGAAGTCATGTAGATAATAAATTCTTGTTTTATATGCAAATGGCAAAAATAGGTAGATTTTTAACTCTATTAATAATTAATAGCTTTGTACATTATTTGCTTGGATGTTAGTCCTTGGTTTTTTAATTGAATTGAATGGCAAAAGTAAAATATTTCTACAACACCAATTCGCTGAAATACGAAAAAGTAACCGTAAGCATTGGAATTAAACTTTGGAGAGTTTTTAGGTTTTTGGCAGCAACAGCAGTTTTTGCTTCATTTATCCTTTTTCTTGCCTATAGTTATTTAGATTCTCCAAAAGAAAAACAGCTTAAAAGAGAAATCGGAACGTTGAAACTGCAATACGAAATTTTAAAAGACCGAATGAAACAAATGGATGTGGTCTTAGCTGATCTTCAAGATCGGGATGATAACATTTATCGGGTAGTTTTTGAATCGGATCCTATTGATGAGGATGTTCGCAAAGCTGGATTTGGAGGTGTAAATAGGTATCGAGATTTAGAAAATTATAGTTATTCGGCTATGATGATAGAGTCTACTAAGAAATTGGACAAACTTTCTAAGCAATTATATATTCAATCAAAATCTTACGATGAATTGGTAGAAGAAGTAAAGAAGAAAAATGAATTGCTTGCTTCCATTCCTGCTATTCAGCCCGTTGCAAACAAAAAATTGAAGCAAATGGCTTCTGGATTTGGTTTTAGAATACATCCCATTTATAAAACAAGCAAAATGCACGAGGGGATGGATTTTACAGCAGCGGTTGGAACAGAAATTTATGCTACAGGAGATGGAATTGTCAAGTCAGCAGGAATAGCCAGAGGTTATGGAAACCAAGTGGAAATTAGACATGGCTATGGTTATGCAACCACATACTCTCACATGAGTAAAATAAAGGTACGTGGCGGACAGAAAGTAAAACGTGGAGAAGTAATAGGATTTGTAGGAAATACAGGACTTTCTACTGGACCTCATTTACATTATGAAGTTCATAAAAACGGAAGACCAATTAATCCAATTAATTTCTATTATAACGATCTTACTCCTCAAGAATACGAAGTAATGCTAGAAATGTCCTCGAAAGTAAACCAATCATTCGATTAATTTTATCCTTTTGATTATCAAAAAACACAATGCCATATAAGGAAAAAGAGATCAGTAGATTATATTATCCAATAGGAGAAGTAGCAGAGATGTTTAATGTAAACACCTCATTAATTAGGTTTTGGGAGAATGAATTTGAGATATTACAACCCAAGAAAAACAAAAAAGGAAATAGACTTTTCACACCAGAAGATGTTGAGAATATAAAGTTAATCTATCATTTAGTAAAAGAAAAAGGCTATACCCTGCAAGGAGCAAAAGATAAATTGAAAACAGGTAAACTATCTCTTCAAGAAAATCGTAAAGTGGTTGATTCTTTAGAGAAACTAAAGGCATTTATGGTTCAATTAAAAGATCAATTATGATCCAAATCGATGGAGTAGAAATTTCTCCAGAAACACAATGCAAACATTATCCATCTAATTTAGATGTAGTTGCCATACGGCTGCCATGCTGCAAAACATATTATTCCTGCATATTTTGCCATGAAGAATTAAGTGGTCACAATGTAGTTAAATGGAATAAATCTCAAATTGAAGAAGAAGCAGTTTTTTGCGGGATTTGCAAATCAACGATTTCAATTGCAGATTATGTATCAGGTGATAATCATTGTCCAAAATGCAATGCTGAATTTAATCCTAAATGCAAAGATCATTGTTATTTTTATTTCGATTGGTTGGATTAGGGTTTTAGGAAGTT
>JBBQYA010000072.1:0-14780 GCA_038209155.1 Sphingobacteriales bacterium
AATCAACTATTATTCTACACCTTTTGCCAATTTTTCGAAATTAAATAATTGGCGCTATTGCAATTAGTTTTTTGCTTTAGACGAACATTTCCCAATATTTCAATTTAAAACAATCAACTATTATTCTACACCTTTTGCCAATTTTTCGAAATTAATTAATTGGCGGAATTGCAATCAGTTTTTTGCTTTAAAAAAAAACAAAAATCAATTTATTAAACACAAAATTGAATAGGATTTTAATCTTTCAAAAGGTAAATTGGAATACAAAAAAATTCATTAGTTAAACAAATTTTATTTTTAAATTTTAAAAAGGATCCTCGTCTGGGTCGTTTGCTCTCGAAGGCAAAATCATACCAGTAGGTGCATCGAAACTGTCGGAAGGATCCATACGGAAGGTTGTAGGTTGAAAAACAGCATCATCCTCCAAGTTAGCAAACTTAACATACTTATCAATGAATCGTAATTGAACAGTATCTAGCGAACCATTTCTATGTTTTGCGATGATAACTTCTGCAATTCCTGCGGTTGATTTACTTTCGTTATCTTCTGTAAATTGGTAATATTCGGGTCGGTAAAGAAATAAAACCATATCTGCATCTTGCTCAATAGAACCTGATTCACGCAAATCGGATAATTGTGGTTTTTTGGCTCCGCCTCGAGTTTCTACCGCTCTGCTTAATTGAGAAAGAGCAATTACTGGAACATCTAATTCTTTTGCAATCGATTTTAATGCTCTAGAAATACTGCCAATTTCTTGTTCACGATTTCCGCTTTTGTTATCACCATTTCCGCTCATCAATTGCAAATAATCAATAATGATCAATTCTACGTTATGTTGTGCTTTAAGTCGTCGACATTTTGCTCTTAACTCAAAAATATTTAATGCAGGAGTATCATCGATAAAAATAGGTGCGGCCGATAGTTTTTGAATTTTTGCATGTAATTGTTTCCATTCATACAATTCCAAATCACCTTTTCTCAGTTTTTCGGATGTTAATTCAGTTTCACCAGAAATCAATCGATTGGCTAATTGTTTAGAAGACATTTCCAATGAAAAAATGGCCACTGGTTTTTGAAAATCAACTGCTGCATTTCTTGCCACACTCATTACAAAAGCAGTTTTACCCATACCTGGACGTGCAGCTATGATAATTAAATCTGATTTTTGCCACCCAGATGTTACTCTGTCAAGTGCCATAAAACCCGTAGGAACACCACTTAATCCATCTTTTTTATCCTTTAAATTTTCTATATCGGCAATAGTAGCTTTCATGATATCGGCCAATGCTTCGGAGTTTTTACGAAGATTGTTTTCTGCAATAGAGAATAAATTTTTCTCTGCCATGTCCAACAATTCAAAAATGTCAGTAGTATCTTCATACGCATTGGCAATAATTTCCGAAGAAATTTTTATTAGTTCTCTTTGTATATATTTTTGAGAAACAATACGTGCATGAAATTCGATATTGGCAGCAGATGCGACTCTGTTGGTTAATTCAGTTACATAAAATGCTCCTCCAGCTATTTCTAATTCACCTGAAAAACGTAATTGAGCCGTAACAGTTAATATATCAACTGGTTGAGTTTTTTCAAATAAAATCCGGATGGCATTAAAAATAATTTTATGTGCTTCTTTATAAAATATTTCTGGTTTTAAAATATCAATTACAGCCGTAAGTGCATCTTTTTCCAACATTAAAGCACCTAAGACTGCTTCTTCTAATTCTAATGCTTGTGGAGGCAACTTTCCACCAACTTGTGCGAGGTTTACTGCTTTATTTTGATACCTATTTAGTGTACTTTTTTTTCCGATTTCTGAGGCCATTTTAAAAATTGATTTGCAAATATATCCAACTCGAAAAACCAAAAGCTTTTATTTTATACACCATAACGAATCTTTAATTTAATGTTAAATTAACATTAATTTCAACTAACTGATTTTTAAAGTTTAGCTTTTTTAACTCTTAACTTCCTGCTTTTTGTAAAAATTCTTTTTGCACAGCCATTGTTTAAAAGATGTGGATTAAAAAGAAAATCACGTTATTTGTATCAATAAACGCAGTCAAATTTAAATGTGAATAAAGTTAAGAATGTTAATTTCCTAATCCTACTATTATTTTTAGCAATCTTTGCTTGCCGATCTAAATCGCTAGTTTCGGGTAAAAACTTGAATTATGTTTATGAGCAATCAAAAAAACTAAGCTTAGAAATTTTGCCGTATCATATTTCTAACGATTCAACTCGAATTTATTGCAAAGTGAAAGCAAGTGATCTTTTATTTTCCAATGAATCAGGAAATTTGATAGCAACATTTAGGATAAGATTACAGCTTTACGATGCCGAGAATCTAAATTTATTGGTAGATAGCGCCAATGTAAATTTTACAATTGATAAAAATAGAGATGATTCGGTTTTTCAAATTTCATTAAATTTAGCAACCATCTCTGGAAAAAAATACTTGCTCAACTCAGTAGTTTTTGATTTGAATAGATCTATTAATAAAAGTGCTTATTCTGATATCGATAAATCAACTATCAGTTCACCCCAAAATTATTTGCTTTCCAATGTATTAGATAAGCAGTTGTATTATAAAAGAATTGTAAAACCCGAAGATCAGATTAAAATAGAATCACAAAGAAATGAGGGAAGCCTATTTTATATAAATTACTATAACCGAAATTATCAATTTTCTTCACCACCTTTTTCTATCAATCAAAAAGAATTATTGAATTTTAATCCAGATAGCACATTTTCTACTGATGGCAGAAAATTGATATTAAATCGCAAAGGTTTCTACCATGTCCGAACAGATAAAACTCAAAATATGGGTTTTACTATTTATGTTTTTCATGATGATTATCCGGTTTTGACTAAGCCAGATCAGCTGTTGAAACCTTTACGATTTATAACCACTCAAGAAGAGCATAGAATGTTGCTAGGAAGTTTAGATCAGAAAACACAGTTGGACAATTTTTGGATTAGAGCGGCTGGAAGCAATAAAGAAAGAGCAAAAAATTTGATAAAAGCTTATTATGGGAACGTTCAAATGGCTAATATTTTCTTTTCTTCCTACAAAGAAGGATGGAAAACAGATCGAGGAATGATCTTTTTGATTTATGGAAAACCAGATGTAGTAACCAGAACTGCAACTGCTGAAAATTGGACCTATCGTAAAACATCTTCTTATAATGCAGTAATTTTCTCTTTTAATAAAACCACTAATTTCTTTTCAGATAATGATTTTTACTTAACTCGTTCACCAGAATATAAGGAGAGTTGGTATGTAGAGGTAGAAAATTGGCGAAAAGGATATTTGAAAGTAAATTGAAACTCATTAGGATTTATTTTCCCGAATCTAACAAGCTTCTTTGCGTTTCTGATTGTCCTAAAGAATGTTAGGGATCATCCTTTTTTTTTTTTTTCACAAAAAAAAGATAGAGCGGAAAGCAGGAAAAAACGCCAAAATAAATTTTAGAAGTAGGATAGAGTTTACTAAATAAAAAACTTCAAAAAGATTTTTAAGATTAAATTATTAAGTGATTCGAAAAAAAAATTGATCTTCGAAGAAAATTTATAGCATGTACGACGATTATCCAAGAGAAAAGAAAGAAAGTAATCAATTAGTTTTTGGTATTCGTGCCATGATAGAGGCGATCCTTGCCGGTAAAGAAATTGAAAGTTTGTTTATTCAAAAAGGTATAAAAGGGGATTTATTATTGGAATTACGAACCTTGATAACGGAAAGAGAAATTAATTTTCAGATTGTGCCCATTGAGAAATTGGATAGGCTTACGACCAAAAATCATCAAGGTGTAGCTGGTTTTATTTCACCAATAGATTTTCAAAAAATAGATTTGCTTTTGCCCACTATTTATGAAAACGGAGAAACTCCATTATTATTAATTTTGGATCGAGTGACGGATGTTCGGAATTTTGGGGCTATTGTTCGAACTGCCTTATGCGCTGGTGTGCATGCAATTATAATTCCATCCAGAGGTTCTGCTCAAATTAATCCAGATGCGATTAAAACTTCTGCTGGAGCATTATACAAATTACCAATTTGTAGAGAAATTAATCTAAAAAGCACCATTTCATTTTTAAAAGATTCGGGTTTGCAAATTATTGGATGTACAGAAAAAACAAAATCGTTGTTGTATGAATCTGATTTTAAAGTACCTACAGCTATTATTCTTGGATCAGAAGAAGATGGAATTTCTGGAGAATATCTTGCCATGTGTGATTCTAGAGCATTAATTCCTTTAGAAGGAGATCTTTCATCGTTAAATGTTTCGGTAGCAGCAGGCGTTATTTTGTATGAAGCTGTTAGGCAAAGAAGAATAAGCTAGTTACTGATTGGATTATTAGAATTTCCAAAAGCAATTTTTCAATCAAATAAACACAAAACCAATAAACCACAAAAGGCTCCCCTATTCAGAGGGAGCCTTTGCTGCGCGAGAGCGCTACTTTTTACTAAAAAAGAAAAGTCGTGGATCCTTTCGGATTAGTTTTTTATAAATTGTTTAGTTTGAAAATCATTAGAAGCTGGAGAATACAGTTTCAAAAGGTAAATTCCAATTGGTAATTCTTGAGTACCAATAGAGAATGTACTAGCTCCTTGTGATACTTCTTGATTTAAATTTAAAATCAATTTTCCGCTCATATCAAATACTTGAACTGAAGCGGTTTCTGTTTCAGCAGATATTACATCTACATTTAAAGAAGTAGAAGCAGGTACTGGGTAAAGATTAATAGCTAAAGAATTCATATTAGATTCGTTGGAGAAAGCCAGAACTTTTGAAGTGGTAAATTTACCATTCACATCTGTCTGCTTAATTCTGTAGTAAGAAACACCAGATAAGGGCTTTGAATCAATTGCATTGTAATTTAAAGTAGAAGTAGAGTTTCCAGAACCTAATTTATCTACTCGCGTTACATCTGAGAATTTCAAACCATCAGCACTACGTTGAACAGTAAAGTAAGAGTTATTAGATTCTGTTGCAGTAGACCAAGTTAATAAAGCTTGATTTTCTGAACCTTTCTTTACGTTAAAAGCAGCCATTTGAACTGGAAGTGGACCGAAATAAGCTACTGTTACATCATAAATTTCTTGTAAGTTTCTTCTAGTACCTGTAGCACTTGTTATTCCCCAAAAGATATTTGGATTACCACCAAAAACTGTATTAACAATATTATTGGTATAAGTAATTCTTCTAGAACCATCAAAATCAATTGCTAATACCTTGTTTATATGATCCCAAGTTATCATTACTGAATATTGCAAATTATCTTCTACATTAGATTTGGTTGCGTGCATTTGTACTGCAGGAGCTAATAATGGAAATCCACGTGTACCTCTAGTATCGCCATTTTGAACTATTGCCATGTGATCCATCATAGGATCATTAAAATTAGCATGTGTATCAAATTCTACTGTTAAAGAAGGGGTTAAAGAATTTGAACAGTTTGGACTAGCAGGATTGTTGTAACACGAAGTGCTCATTCCAAATCCCATTGCATCCCCAATGTTTCCTACAAGAGAAGAAGAAGGAGCAATAGTTTGCAATACAAAACCAGAACCGTCTGCACCAGCATCTGCCGAGCCTAAATATATATTGTATGTAATCATAAATGAATTAGCATTCAGATCAACCATGGTATTGTTCCAAACAGCACCAACAGTATTAAATTGATTAGGATTGAGGGTAAAAGAATTAGGATTCGCAGGTGTACTAATATCAGTTGTTGATCCGGCTACGGTGTAAGTTTGTGCAGATGCTGATAGTAAAGAGGCAAAAATAATAGATGTGGAAAGTAATAAGTTTTTCATTTTTTTCTTTTGAATATTGAAAGGTAAAAAGTATGATCAAATATGGCAATATGAATCTCTATTTATAATACAGGATATGCCGTATTTTTCTATCGGTAGATATGCACAGAAAAGACTACGTATTTCTACGTAGTTCTAAGTTTGTATTATTATTTAAAATAAGGATCAAATGTTGAAAATTCATCATTTAAATAGGGTAAGAGTATTATTTGAAGAAGATAGTGCTAAGTATTATCTAGGATGCCTAGAAAATATTTTAATAAAATTGATTTAAGATTAATTTTTGTACTTCTGCCTAAAATTGGACAACGACAAAAGAAACTTTAAAAAATTAGCTAATAAAGCAGCATTTCTAACGGATTAAACTCGATGATGATCGGGTTTCCAATTCTTAATCATTTTCTTGATTTTGGCACTCCGTAAATTTTCTTTAACAGCTTTTGCAGATAATTCTACGATTTCATTTTCTGAAGCAAATCGTAAAGCAATTATTTGCGAAATTCGTAAAGCAGGATTATGCAATTTTCCGGTTAATACATATAATCTTAAGTTTTCTTCTGCCCTTATGGCTCTATCTTGCGCTTTTAGAGCAAAAATTCTTGCACAGAAAGCACCAATTATTACACAAAAAAATAATAATGCGATGAGAGACGAACTATATAAGTTTTCTGTATAAATAGATTTGTATAAATTAATACAAGCTCCAATCAAGCCCAAAACAGAAATAGGTAATAAAAGGAAATGAAATCCGAAAAAGAAACGATAATGATTTTGGTAATTTTGTTTAGTCATGAGAGTTGGTTTAAGATGAGAGATATGATTTAATTTGTTTTTAAAATTTTTATTTCTGTTCGACGATTTTCTGCTTTCCCAGAATCTGTATCGTTGTTTCTAATTGGTTTGCTTGCTCCATATCCTGCAAACGAAGTTTGGGAGGGCGCAATTCCTGCACTTACCAAATATTCGTAAACGGCTTTAGCTCGGTTTTTTGAAAGTGCACTATTGGTTTCTGCGGTTCCCGAATTATCTGTATGGCCACCGATTTCAATGGATATTGTTTTGTTTAATTTTAAAAACTGAACAAGTTTTACTAATTCAATTTTCGATTTGGGCAATAGCTCATAAGAACTAGGGCTGAAAAAGATATTTCTCATTTCCATCACTTCGCCCACTCTAATTCTCCTTAATAAAACTTCTCTATTGTAAGGTTGAAAATTGAGATTATTATCTAAAACAAAATTTTCTGAATAGAACAAATATCCGTTTTTAGAAATATTCAAAGCATATTCTCTTTTTGCTGACAAAGCCGTCAAAAAGATACCAGACTTAGGATTGGATTGAGATTGATAAACCACTTTATTATTCATTAAATCTATTACTTCTACTTCAGCGCTTAATTTTGATCTCGATTGTTCATCCATTACAATTCCACGTAAATAGGTAACAGCTTCTGGTCTAGCTTCTTTATATAATTCAAATTGATACAAATCAAAATTTGAATTCTTGTTCAATTTATTGGAAGCAAAATAAGCTTGTTTTCCAGAAGTACTGATAATTAAACTACTTTCTTCTCTGTTGGTATTGATTGGGTAACCTAAATTTACAGGCATTCCAAAACTGCTGTCAACTTTAATTTTAGCGTAAAATAAGTCTAAAGAACCCAATCCTGGCCATCCATCAGAGGAGAAATAAAATGTTTTTCCATCTGCATGAATGAATGGAGATTGTTCGTCATATTCTGTATTAATGTTTGTTCCAAGATTTTCTGGTTTACCCCAAAGATTATTTTCCATCAACTGACTTTTATAAATATCAATTTTACCAAATCCACCAGCTCTATCGCTAGCAAAATACAAAGTTTTACCGTCTGCAGATAATGATGGTTGAGATTCCCAAGCAGAAGTATTAATGGGAGCTCCTAAACTTTGAGGAACAGACCATTGATCTCCAGTTAATTTAGAATAATACAAATCGCATCTGCCTTTACTATCTGGGCGGTTGCAAACAGTGAAAATCAATAATTGTCCATCGGCAGAAATACATTGAGCACCTTCATTATAAATTGGAGTATTGATATTGGCACTTAATGAAACAGCATTTTGCCAGCCAGTAGAATTTCGTTGAGAAAAATAAAAATCTTCGCTTTCTCTATTTTTTCGAGTGAAGATTAATGTACTATCATCTGCAGTTATGGCTGGCAAATATTCTGGAAGTGAGGTATTAATAGTTGTTGGTAGTGTTTTTGGATTAAATGAAACAGGATTTTTCAAGGCATTTATTCCAAATTCGCAATTATTGATGTACTTATTCGCTTCTTTTTTTCTTTTTTCACTTATTTCTGAAAAGCTGAGATATTTTCTAAAATTTACAACAGCCAAATCATATCTTAACAATTCTATTTGAGATAAGCCCAAATTAAAATGGGCGGATTTCACATATTCTGGATTTAGGATAATAACTCTATTATAATGGTAAGAAGCTCGTTTATAATCACCTATCTGCCGATACACGTCTGCAATTCTCTGTTGTGCTTCCGCAAAATTACTATCCAAAGAAATCGCTTTGCTTAGTTCCAATATTGCTTTTTCGTAATCTTTTGCATCTACCAAAGTACTACTTTTATTAAAAGCAAGAATCGCATTTTTATTTTCTGTAGAATAATTTGCTTGCTGAGCTAAAACCTTAGTTAGAGTAAAAAAATAAAATAGTACAAAAAGGATTCGCTTCACAAACATTATTTACGGAATATGCATAAACTTATGAGTTTGTAACGAAATATTCCACTTTGGATTATTTTTTACATAATCAATAATGATTGGAGTTAAGGTTTCTGCTTTGCTCCATTCGGGTTGTAAGTATAATTTACAGGTGGGAGATACTTCTTTTGAAAAACTTTCTGCCCATTCAAAATCAGATTTGTTGAATACAATTACCTTTAATTCTTGTGCAAAAGGAGTGATGGAAGCTAAAGGCGCTTTGAATTTTTTAGGTGATAAACAAATCCAATCCCAATTGCCAGAAAGAGGATAGGCACCAGAAGTTTCAATAAAAGTTTGAATACCCTGCTCCTTAAATTTATCAGTAAGCAAGCTTAAATCATAAATTAATGGCTCTCCGCCAGTTACAACCACTGTTTTTGCAGGATGTGGAGCTACTCTCGAAACTATTTCCTCTACAGAAGTTAAAGGGTGTAAAGAGGCATCCCAAGATTCTTTCACATCGCACCAATGACAACCCACATCGCAACCGCCTAAACGAATAAAATATGCTGCTTTCCCACTATGAAATCCTTCTCCTTGTATCGTGTAAAAATCCTCCATCAATGGGAGCAAACTGCCATCTTCTGGTACTTGAGTACTCATTTTTTATGTATTAATTTTGGGGTAATTCTCTTTATTTGGTTTATAATTATTTGCCGTAAATAGTTCCATTCGCAGCCGCCAAGGTATTTTTTAATAATCCAATTATAGTCATTAAACCTACTCCGCCTGGCACTGGAGTAAGATAAGAAGCTTTTTGAGAAACATTTTTAAAATCTACGTCTCCAAATAATTGAAATCCAGATTTTGCTTCATTATTCGTTTCTCTATTAATTCCAACATCTATTACAATTACATTCTTTTTCACCATTTCGGCTGTAAGAAAGTTCTTTTTTCCAATGGCTGCTATTATAATATCTGCATTTTGAGTGAATGAAGATAGGTTTTTGGTTTTACTATGTGTTAATGTTACGGTGCAATTTCCTGGATTCGTGTTTCTTGCCATTAGAATACTCATAGGGCTGCCAACAATATTACTCCTGCCAAGAATCACACAATTCATTCCTGAAGTATCAATATTATAATATTTTAACATAAGTAAAATACCATAAGGTGTAGCTGGCAAGAAGCAAGGAAGGTTTCTTTGCATTCTTCCTAAATTGATTGGATGAAAACCATCTACATCTTTTCTATAATCAATAGTTTCCGTAACTATTTCTGGATCAATGTGTTTGGGCAATGGTAATTGTACAATTAAACCATCTATATCCTTATTATTGTTTATTTTTTCAATTTGATTTAAAAGTTCTTCTTGAGAAACATTGGAATCAAATCGGATGAGAGTGCTGTCAAATCCTACTTTTTCGCAGTTTTTAACTTTGCTGGCAACATAGGTTTCGCTTCCACCATCATTGCCAACCAAAATAGCGGCAAGGTGAGGTTTTCTTCCAGTTTGTAATAAAAATTGGGCAGCTTCTTTAGCAATTTCAGTTTTTAAAACTTCCGAAACTAATTTTCCATCCAACAGAATCATGTAAATTTAATTTTAAGAGTATTAATAAAAATCGGATCAATCCAATTTCAAAACAGCCATAAAAGCAGATTGAGGAATTTCTACATTTCCAACCTGTCGCATTCTTTTCTTTCCTTTTTTCTGCTTTTCCAAAAGCTTTCTTTTTCTAGAAATATCACCTCCATAGCATTTAGCAGTTACATCTTTACGTATTGCTTTTACGGTTTCTCTGGCAATAATTTTTGCACCAATAGAAGCTTGAATTACGATTTCAAACTGCTGTCTAGGAATTAATTCTCTTAATTTTTCGCAGATTTTCTTTCCAAAATCATAAGCATTGGTTCGATGTATTAATGAAGAAAGCGCATCTACTGGTTCACCATTCAAACGAATATCCAATCGTACTAAATCTGATTCTCTATAGCCGATAGGAGTATAATCAAAAGATGCATATCCTTTAGAAACAGTTTTCAATCGATCATAAAAATCAAATACAATTTCACCTAAAGGCATATCAAACGTCAATTCAACTCGATCTGAAGTTAAATAAACTTGGTTCATGATGATTCCTCTTTTTTGAATACAAAGCGACAAAATATTTCCAACGTAATCTGATTTGGTTATGATTTGTGCTTTTATAAAAGGTTCCTCCACAAATTCTAATTTACTTGGATCTGGTAAATCTGATGGATTATTTACAATCAGTTCTTCCAGTTTTGTAGTGTATGCTTTGTACGAAACGTTTGGTACTGTGGTAATTACCGTCATATTAAACTCTCGTTCTAATCTTTCTTGAATAATCTCCATGTGGAGCATTCCCAAAAAACCACATCTAAAACCAAAACCCAAAGCGGCTGAAGATTCTGGTTCAAAAACTAAGGAGGCATCGTTTAATTGCAGTTTATGCATTGATTCTCGAAGTTCTTCAAACTCATCGGTGTCTACTGGAAAAATTCCAGCGAAAACCATTGGTTTCACATCTTCAAATCCTCTTATTGCTGCTTGAGTTGGAGCATGCACATGAGTGATTGTATCTCCAACTTTTACTTCTCTAGCTTCCTTTATTCCAGAAATAATATATCCCACATCTCCAGTTTTAATTACATCTCTAGGTTCTTGATTTAATTTTAAAACTCCTACTTCGTCCGCAAAATATTCTTTGCCAGTTGCTACAAACTTTACTTTATCTCCTTTTCTAATTTCACCGTTTACTACTTTGAAATAGGCAATAATTCCTCTAAATGAGTTAAATACAGAATCGAAAATCAAGGCTTGCAAATTCGAAGTTGGATTTCCCAATGGAGCGGGAACTCTGTCTATAATTGCTGTAAGGATTTCAAAAACGCCTAATCCTGTTTTTCCACTAGCTGGTATAATTTCTGAGCGATCGCATCCTGTAAGTTCAACTATCTGATCCATAACTTCTTCTGGCATAGCACCTGGAAGATCCATTTTGTTTAAAACAGGAATTATTTTCAAATTATTTTCCAATGCCAAATACAAATTGGAAATAGTTTGTGCTTGAATACCTTGAGCAGCATCTACGATCAATAAAGCTCCTTCGCAAGCTGCAATAGATCTAGAAACTTCGTAAGAAAAATCTACGTGACCGGGAGTATCGATCAAATTTAAGGTATAATTTTCGCCATTTTCAGAATAGTTCATCTGAATAGCGTGGCTTTTAATGGTGATTCCGCGTTCTCGTTCAAGATCCATGTTATCAAGCAATTGAGCTTGAGCGTCTCTAGACGAAATGGTTTTTGTATATTCTAATAATCGATCTGCTAACGTACTTTTTCCGTGATCGATGTGTGCAATGATGCAGAAGTTCCTAATATTTTTCATTAATCTGCAAAACTACTAATTTTAGCCGTCATTTTTCTGAATTCCTGTTTCTATTGGTTGTTGATTTTTATTGATATTAAAAAGATAGAATCAGTATAAATTGATTTATATTAATTTAAAAATGAAAGACAAAAAATTTTCAATAATTTTAATTGAAAAGCTCTTCTTCAGTAATTAATTTATGACTCAATGCATATACTACCAAACCTGCAGTATTTTTCACTTCCATTTTGTCTTCAATTTTTTGTTTATAACCATCTACAGTTCTTTTGCTTATAAATAATTCATCTGCTATTTGTTGAGCAGTTTTCTGTTTGCAAACCATTTTTATAATTTCCATTTCCCTAATGGTAAACTCTTTAAGATCGGCAAGATTTTGTTTTCTGTTTCTAGCTATCAATCGTAAAAGTCGCACAGATGCAGTTTCGCAGTAATAGCTATGATTGTTATGAACGGTATGTATGGCAAAAATAATTTCTTTCTTATCTGCATTTTTCAAAAGATATCCTTTGGCTCCAGCTTCTATCATTTCTGCAATCATATTATCTTCATCAAACATAGATAAAGCGATGATTTTGGTTAATGGATTTTTAGCAATTAAATTTCTTGTAGCCTCTATTCCGTCCATTTTTGGCATTTGAATATCTGTTAAAATCACATCTGGATGATTATTTTCTACTAATTCTATCAATTCCTCCCCATTTTTTGCTTGACCTATAATGGTGAATTCAGGAATTTTTTCAAGCATCATATTCAATCCATCTAAGAATATTTCATGATCATCTGCTAATGCAATTGTGATTTTTTCCAACGGTAAATTCTGATTCTTAACCATAATTTTTAGAAGATTTACTTAGTTAAAAGATTTAAGAGGTATTTCAAAAATATATCTAGTTCCTTTATTAATTGCAGAATTGCAAATCATGTTGCAGTCTAAAATGGAACATCGTGATTCTAAATTTTTCAAACCTAAACAACGATGTTTATCATCCATCTCATCTTTATTAAACCCAATTCCGTCATCTTCTGTTTGTAATAAAACATTCCCCTTTTCAGTTGAAATTTTGATCGAAAATTTTTTCGCTTTTGCATGCTTCAGACAATTATTAACAATCTCTTGTACCATTCTATAAATATGAATTTCTTTTTCCCTTGACAAATCTTTAGGCAATTGCGTAAAAAAAAATCTGACTTGAATTCCATTTGGAGATAGTGATTTTTCAATAAATTCTTTCAAAGCTTCACAAAGACCTTTTCTAACTAAAGCTACTGGCATTAGATTATAGGATATCTCCCGAATATTGTCCATTACATCATCCAAATATTTGCTTGCTTTTGTAATGATGATTAAGTCAGAATTTAGTTCGGTATCTAAACTATTGATATTGAGTTTAATAGTAGATAATATAGGACCTAAACCATCATGTAGTTCCGCGGCAATCCTTTTTCTTTCTAATTCTAGTGTATTTATTTCAATTATTATTCTTTCCTTTTGAAGTGCATTTATTCTGCTATGCTGTCTAACAAGAGTTGTAATGAAATAAATAGTTACTAAAATTAGAAATAGTAATGAAATTACTATTGCATTGTAAACTTCCTGTAAGGAATCATCCATAATAAGGCTAAAGCATATAAAAGATTAGTGCATAAGTTTGTGATTTCTTGGCTAATGTTAAGGAGATTTTGAAATTTGCCTGTAAAAATAGCATTAGTATTGAACCAAAAAAAAGATATTGCAGCAATATTTGAATATAAAAGAAAAGCGCCCAGTGCAGCTAGAAATTTATAGTTTTTATAGAAAACCTGTTTATCCATTATCAAACTTTTAGAGATCATATTGATACTTAATAATGTTATAATAATACTCGAAAATACTCTTGAATAAGGATTGGGACGTAGTACTGATGATAATATTAAATGTTCTATTATCCAGAAAACAGAAAAAACTCCAATGATCCAATAGACAATGTGTTTTTTCTTTTGAAACAATCCCCAAGTGTAAAATGCTAAGACCAAAAAAACAAGATCGGTTAATGCAAAAATATTAAATACAACTAGATTATTTTTATAAACCGCTTTTAAATATCGTAGTAAGATATCCAAACCTGCTGATATGAAAATAAAATAATAAAAAAATCGATCCTTGTAATCGCTCTTTTTAAATTTAAAAAGAGCGATTATGGCAGGTATAAAAATGGATAGACTAAAATATATTAAAATAAACCTTTTCACGAAATTGTGTTTAAGGGACTTAAATCATCACAAAAATCAGGGCAAGCATTACCACCTTCCAATAATAATTGATCTGCCATATCTTCATCTGCTGAATTTGTGGCGACTAAAACGAAACAACCAACCCCGTCATCATCAATTCCATTGTAAATGCGAATTCCTTCACAATCATCTTGTTCTAGTAATTCTTCAATGAAACTTTTGGTAAAAACCTCACCTTTGATGTATTCGGGATATTTAATCCTAAATTTTTTTAAATAAACTTTTGCTTGATCAAGATCAATAAATTCTCCATAGGTTGGCATAATAAATAGGTTAAGATTTAGATATATCTGTTCGTCAGATAGCTAAAGCTATTATTCTTATTTTAAATGAAAGAATAAAAATGAAAAATAGGTATAAGTGCGCATCACAAAAGAGTACAAATACCTAAAGATTATTATTAGTCTTTTAAGGAATTTACTTATTTGTTTCTGGCTGGATTTGCGTATGCTTTCACGTCAGCGTCTGTAATTTCCAGATCGCTAAGTATAATTAAGCGTTCGATCATATTATGCAATTCGCGGATATTTCCACTCCAATCCAGTTTTTGAAGAGCATCATA
>JBBQYA010000073.1:0-14449 GCA_038209155.1 Sphingobacteriales bacterium
CAGCGACGAAGATATTAGACTCACTTCCAGATTGGTGAAAGCAGGCAAAATTATGGAAATTCCAATTTTAGATCATATTATCATTGCAGGTAAAAGCTTTTATAGTTTAGCAGATAATGGAATGATGAATGAATAAAAAAACTTTAACACAAAAAAAATTTAAGAATTAAACGAAGGTCACAAAAAAAACTTTGCGAACCTTGCGCAACTATCGTGTCCTCGCCTTTCAAAAACTACCTCCATGTAAACCTTACACAATTTTTGCGTTCTCACGTTTCAAAAAACACCTTCATGCAAACCTTGCACAACCATCGTGTCCTTGCTTTAAATAAAAACTCCTCGCAT
Source organism: Sphingobacteriales bacterium (assembly GCA_038209155.1). Lineage (GTDB taxonomy): Bacteria > Bacteroidota > Bacteroidia > Sphingobacteriales > Sphingobacteriaceae > JBBQYA01. The sequence goes on from JBBQYA010000073.1 coordinate 346, forward strand.
TTCAAAAAAAACCTTGCGAACCTTCCGCAACCATAGCGTCTTTGCGTTTAAAAACTCCTCGCATTTCAAAAAAACCTTGCAAACCCATAACATCCTTTCCTAAAAAAAACTTTGCATAAAAAATCCTTGTGAACCTTTCGCAACCATAGCGTCCTCGCTTAAAAAAAAGTCCTTGCGAACCTTGCGCAACCATAGCTTCCTTGCGTTAAAAAAACGTCCTTGCGAACCTTCCGCAACCTAAGTGTACTTGCGTTAAAAAAAACTCTTTACGTTTAAAAAAATCTTGCACCTCCTCGCGTTTAAAAAGTTTATCTCCTTTCAGAATTATCAATACATTTGTCACAATCGTCCTTTTGCATGAAAATTTTATTAAGCTGGTTGAAAAATTATATTCCTTTAGAAGTAAGTGTTGAAGAAATTTCGCAAACACTTACCAATATCGGTCTCGAAGTAGAAGAAGTAAAACAAATAAATACTATAAAAGGTGGTTTAGAAGGATTGCTCGTTGGTCATGTTTTGTCGGCAATCCAACATCCCAATGCAGACCGATTAAGAATAACCCAAGTTGATATTGGTGCAGAAAAAACTTTACAAATTGTTTGCGGTGCGCCCAATGTAGCTGCTGGCCAGAAAGTTATTATTGCTCCAGTTGGAACCTTTGTTCATCCAATAGTAGGAGAAGCTTTCCAAATTAAAAGTTCAAAAATTCGTGGTGAAGTTTCTGAAGGGATGATTTGCGCTCAAGATGAAATAGGTTTAGGCTCAGACCACGATGGAATTATGATTTTAGATGCTGATGCAAAAATTGGTTCGCTAATTTCCAAACATCTTAATTTGGAAAATGATTTTGTAGTTGAAATCGGTTTAACTCCCAATAGAATTGACGCTGCTTCACATATCGGTGTTGCCAAAGATTTAGCCGCATTTTACCGTTCCGAAATTTCATTACCAAGTATCAAAGTTCAATTTCCATCAGAAAATGAACTAAAGCCATTTGATGTAGAAGTTTTGGATGCTGATGCTGCTCCAAGATATTGTACTTTATTAATTGAAAATGTAAAAGTTGCACCATCGCCAGATTGGTTACAAAAAAGCTTGATTGGTATTGGTTTACAGCCTATTAATAACATTGTCGATATCACCAATTTTGTTTTGCACGAAACTGGACAACCTCTGCATGCTTTTGATCAATCAAAAATTAAAGGCAATAAAATAATCGTTCGTAAAGCAGTTCAAAATTCAGAATTTCAAACCTTGGATGGTATTACAAGAAAAATGTCTTCTGATGATTTGATGATTTGCGATCAAGAAAATATGATGTGCATAGCTGGTGTTTATGGTGGAAAAAATTCGGGGGTTTCTAATCAAACTAATGCCATTGTATTAGAAAGTGCATTTTTTAATCCAATTTCTGTGCGCAAAACTTCTCGGTTTCATCAGTTAAAAACAGATTCTTCTTTCCGTTTCGAACGTAAAACCGATATTGATAATACCATTTATGCAATAAAAAGAGCAGCAGATCTTATTTGTGAAATTGCTTCTGGAAAAATTGCTTCCTCTATTTCAGATTTTTATCCAGTTGTTCAAAATGCTGCAGAAGTTACGCTATCCAGAAAATATTTAGATACATTAATCGGACAGCATATTTCCCAAAAAGAAGTAAATGAAATTTTAATAGGATTAGGTTTCACGATTCTTTCTGAATCTGAACAAGAATGGAAATTAAAAATCCCTACTGCTAAAACGGATGTTTTGAGAGAAGCAGATGTGGTGGAAGAAATTTTAAGAATATACGGATATGATAACATTAAAATTTCTGGTAAGTTAAGCGCTTCATTATCAGCAAATCCAAAACCGAACCGAGAGAAATTTGTACAACGGATTGCAGATCAATTAAGTGACTTAGGGTTTTTAGAAATCATGAATTTGTCTTTTTCTCCAACAAATTTAAATGAAAAAAGTATTCCATTATTAAACCCATTGAGTGCAGATTTAGCAATTATGCGCACTGAATTATTAAACGGAGCATTAAATACCATTCTTTATAATCAAAATAGAAGACAAGCAATTCCATCTTTATTCGAAATTGGCAAAGTGTATGAAAAAGGATTCAAAACCTATTTGGAAAAAAATCAGTTTTTAATTTTGATTCCAGAAAATACTTCTACTCATTGGCAAGGAAACAAAAAGAATGACTTTTTCACCGTGAAAGGTTTAATTGAAAACCTATTACAAAAAGCTGGAATAAGACATTGGGAATCAAAAGAATCAGAATTTGATGGGCTTAATTCAAGTTTAAGTTTTAAAATCGGAAAATCTGAGTTAGCCATTTTTGGAGAAGTTAAGAACACGGTTTTAAAGGAAAAAGGAATAGACCAAAAAATATTTGCTGCAATACTTCATTCAGACGAATTATTAAAAGCCTTGCAAGGAAATCTTAAATTCAAAGAAATTGCCAAATTCCCATCTGTGAAAAGAGATTTATCTATATTGGTAAAAGAAGAAGTAAGCTTCGATCAATTAAAAACTATTGCTTTGCAAACTGGAAAAAAGCTATTGAAAGAAGTTCAAATCTTTGATGTGTATAAAAATGATCCAAAAGCAACTATAAAAAAATTGCCAGAAGGAACAAAATCATATGCTTTGAGTTTTGTGTTAGAAGATGTTGAAAAAACATTAACTGAATCAGAAATAGATGGATTGATGAATAAATTAATTACCAATTTGGAAAAGCAATTAGGTGCAGAAATAAGAAGATCTTAACTGGAATGATAGATAGAAAAAATAATGGAAATAGGCACTACACTTAATACCTTGCGCATAAAAGCGGAAAAGATACTGGCTATGTGCGATGATTTGAAAGAAAATAATGAACGTTTATTACAGGAGAATCGTTCGTTCATTTCTACTATCAATGAACAGAAGAATGAGCTAAAAAGAATGGAAGAAAAGCTGAAAGTTACTGCTATGGCGAGGCAAATAACAGACGGTTCAGAAAAAAATATTGATTTGAAACAAAAAATTAACGAATTTGTGCGAGAAATTGATAAGTGCATTACGATACTGAATACAAAAGAATAGATAGAAAATGGGAGAAATCTCAATAAAAATAACCATTGCAGAGCGTATATATCCATTAAAAGTAGAAATGGAAGAGGAGGAGAATGTGCGCAAAGCAGCCAAAATCATCAATGATAGAATAAGAGAATTTCAAGAAAAATATGCAGTTAAGGATAAGCAAGATTTGCTTGCCATGTGTGTTTTGCAATTCGCTACCGACTCGTTGAAAAATGATCCTAAAAAGATGATTGCCGATAATGGTATTTCAGATCGGATTATGGATTTGGATAAGTTATTTACCAAATATCTTTTGAATCAGTAAAATTTCGCATTCAAAGATTTGCTATTTCAGCATTCATTAATTTCCTAAAAAAGCATTTTAAACAGGCTATATAGCCAAAATATATAATTATAAATAAGATCCATGGAATTAACATTATACATATTTGCAGCATTTTTTGTAGGAGGAGGCCTGGCTTGGTTTGTTCTTCAAAAAGTAATCAAAGGGCAAGAAAATACAGCAAAAGAAAGAGCCGTAATGATTGTAACTGAAGCCGAAAAGGAAGCAGAAATTTTAAAAAAAGATCGTCTTTTAGAAGCTAAAGAAAAGTTTTTAGGAATGAAATCTGAACATGAAAAAGAGATTAATGCCAAAAATATTTTGATTTCTCAAAAAGAAAACACAATTAAACAAAAAGAGCAATCCTTAAATCAGAAAATAGAAAATAATCAACGCAGAGATCAAGAATTTGATTCTCTTAAACAAAATCTAACAAAGCAAACAGAAATTTTAGAAAAGAAAAAAGAAGAAATAGATAAGCAACATGATCAACAAGTAAAACTCTTGGAAAAAATTTCTGGATTATCTCAAGAAGAAGCAAAAAATCAATTAGTGGCGGCACTTACTGATGAAGCTAGAACAAGAGCTATGTCTGATATTAAAGACATTATCGAAGATGCAAAAATGACTGCTGCTAAAGAGGCAAAGAAAATAGTAATTAGCACCATTCAAAGAACAGCTACAGAAAGTGCTATAGAAAATACAGTTTCGGTTTTCAATATTGAAAGTGATGAAGTAAAAGGTAGAATTATTGGTAGAGAAGGTAGAAACATTCGAGCTTTAGAAGCAGCCACAGGAATAGAAATCATCGTTGATGATACTCCAGAAGCAATTATTCTTTCCGGCTTTGACCCTATTCGTAGAGAAATAGCCAGACTTGCATTGCACAAATTAGTAACAGATGGCAGAATTCATCCAGCCAGAATAGAGGAAGTTGTGAACAAAACCAGAAAACAATTAGAAGAAGAAATAATAGAAACTGGAGAAAAAACAGTCATAGATTTAGGAATACATGGCCTTCATCCAGAACTTATTCGAATGGTAGGAAGGATGAAATACAGATCTTCTTATGGTCAAAATCTTTTGCAACATTCAAGAGAAGTAGCCAATTTTTGTGCTACAATGGCTGCCGAACTAGGTTTGAATGTGAAAATGGCTCGTCGTGCAGGACTTTTACATGACATTGGTAAAGTGCCTGACGAAAATCCAGAAACTCCACATGCTTTGCTGGGAATGCAATTAGCAGAAAAATATAAAGAACATCCAGAAGTTTGCAATGCGATTGGAGCCCATCACGATGAAATAGAAATGACTAGTATCATTTCACCAATTATACAGGCTTGTGATGCTATTTCTGGAGCTCGACCAGGAGCAAGAAGAGAAGTCGTAGAAAGCTATATAAAAAGGCTGAAAGATCTTGAAGCATTGGCTTTATCCTACCCTGGTGTAGAAAAAACCTTTGCAATACAAGCAGGTAGAGAGTTAAGAGTGGTAGTAGAAAGCGAAAAAATTAGCGATCAGCAATCCGAAGTTTTAGCTTTCGATATCTCGCAACGCATCCAAAACGAAATGACCTATCCTGGCCAAGTAAAAGTGACCGTGATAAGAGAAACTCGTTCCGTTTCCTTTGCAAAATAAATTTTAAATTTTTTTTGGCAAGCATCCTATTTGCAATTTGCAAAATGGATTGCGGGCTATCCACTTTATCTTTTGTTGCATGCTCTAGTTTTATTTCAAAGAAAATGTAGCTCGTGCAACAAAAGGATATCGTTTCTATCCCTACTGCAAGGTCAAGTTGCGTGATTTATTTAGAGAAATAACAAAAAAGAAATTCGATCGAAATTTATTTTAATTTCCTACATTCATTGGAAATTCTATTCAAAAAAAAATATATCCATGAAAAAAATTGATGAATATTTTGAAATATATGGACAAAGTCATCAAAACGCTACTAATAAATTAATTCATTGGATTGCAGTTCCAGCTATAGTTTTTAGCCTTTTGGGTCTTATTTGGAGTATTCCAGTTCCTGAATTTATGCAATTCACACCTTTTTTTAATTGGGCTTCTTTACTCTTGGCAATAGTACTTTACTATTACTATACTTTATCACCCATTTTGGCTTTTACTATGGTTTTTGTGGTTGGTTTATTTTCCTTTTTTTATGTTTTGATAGAAAAAAGTACTTATCCACTTTGGCAAATCAGTTTAGTGATTTTCGTTGTTGCGTGGATTTTTCAATTCATAGGTCATAAAATAGAAGGAAAAAAGCCTTCTTTTTTAGATGATATTAAATTTTTACTCATCGGTCCGCTTTGGTTATTGCATTTTTTATTCAAAAAAATAGGTTTGGCGTATTAATTTAATGTTAATTTAATATCTAAAGTTTAAAAAAATCCAACTGACATTTAATAATAGCTTAACATCATTTTAACATTAGCTTTCTACTTTTGCCACTTAATCAAATGATTATGTTTCGCAAAAACAAGCTAGCTTTTCTTTCCCTCTCAGTTTTATTTACTTTTCTTTTCTCTTTTCAATCCTACCATTCTTTTGCTCAAACATCAAAAGGCAAAATAGCTGGAAAAGTGACTGATTCTAACACCGGTGAAGATCTTATTGGTCTAGCTGTTATAATAGAAGGGACAACAATTGGAGTTCAAACTAATATTGAAGGCAGATATTCATTAGAAAATTTAGAAGCAGGAAATTATACCTTACTTTTTAGATACATTTCGTATGGAACCAAAAAGATAGAGAATATTGTGGTAAACGCTGGTCAGGTTACTGAATTAAATGTAACTGTGGCTGAAGAAAAAAGCGCTATTAACGAAGTGGTGATTACTTCTACTTTTCAAAAAGAATCCATTAACGCTTTATATTCTATTCAGAAAAACAATGTGAGTATATCTGATGGTATTTCTTCAGATGTAATTAAAAGATCGCCAGATAAAAGTACAAGCGATGTATTAAAAAGAGTAAGTGGTACGAGTATTCAGGATAATAAATTTGTAATTATTCGAGGTTTAAGTGATCGGTACAATGTAGCGATGCTGAATAATTCAATTCTGCCAAGTAGTGAACCCGATAAAAGAGCTTTTTCATTTGATATTATTCCTTCCAATTTAATTGACAATATAATTATCAATAAAACAGCTTCACCCGATTTGCCTGGAGATTTTGCTGGAGGTGTAGTTCAAGTTCTTACACGCGATGTGCCAGAAGAAAACTTTATTGATTTTTCTGTTGGTTTCGGATTGAATACAGAATCAACTTTCAAGTCATTCAAATCAAATGGCAGAGGAAAATATGATTATCTAGGTTTTGGAGATGGTTCTAGAAATATTCCAGATGCTTTCCCAATTATTAGATCTAGTTATGCAAGTTCTAGTTTGAATGATCAAATAAAATCTTCGAAACTATTTAGTAATTCTTTTGCTGAAACCAAAAGTTCTGCTTTACCTTCTCAGAATTATCAAGTAACTTTTGGTAATAAAAAGATTTTGAAAAACTCTGCTGCTTTTGGTTCTATTGGTTCAATAACTTATAGAAACTCTCAAAATATTTCACCTATTACTCGTTTTGATTATGATAATGAAGGAAAAAATCCATTTTATCAATATGATGATATGCAATATAGATTTAGTACAAACATTGGAGGATTGTTGAATTTAACTTATATTAAAGACAACAATAAAATCTCTTTCAAAAATTTGGCAAATAAAGTTTTTGACGAAATATACAATGATCGTACTGGGTACAATACCAATACTTTAACAGACATAACTTTTAAATCAAACGAATTGATACAAAAGAGTTTGTTAAGTTCTCAATTATTAGGAGAGCATAAATTAACTTATAAGGATATTAAATTAAATTGGAATGTAAATTTTGCCAATTCACAGAGAGATCAACCAGATTTTAGAACGATAAGTTATGCAAGACCTATCTCAAATCCTGAGGATAAATTTTTTATTATTGATAGAAATTCAAGAAGGTTTTATTCCAATTTAAATGAGAATGCATACGGTGGTGCTGCAAGTGCCCAATTACCTTTTCAATTATTTGAATTAAAAAATTCAGTTAAAATTGGTGGAAATGCCTTAATTAGAGATAGAGATTTCAATGCTCGTATTTTTAATTATACAACTGCTACAGTAAATTTTGACGATAGTTTGGGAACATTACCCTTTGATCAAATATTTTCAGCAGAGAATATGAATGCAAACGGATTTATCCAAAATGAGTTCACCAACAACAGTGATACATATACTGCTCAATCTAATTTATATGCTGGATTTTTGAATTTAGATAATCAATTAACAAAAAATATAAAATTGAACTGGGGGGCTAGAATTGAATCTTTTGATCAGAAATTAGATTCTAAAAATGCTTCTAATGCAATTATTAAAATAAATACAAATAATGTAGATATTTTGCCTTCTGCCAATTTAACCATTGCAGTTTCAGAGAAATCAAATCTTCGGTTCTCTGCCTCAAAAACTGTTTCAAGAGCCGAATTTAGAGAATTGGCCCCTTTTGGATTTTATGATTTCGTGACAGCTAGTGCACTTGCTGGTAATGAAAAATTAAAACAAAGCTCAAATCGAAATTATGATACGAGATTTGAATTTTATCCATCATCAGGAGAGGTAATGTCAATTTCAGCATTCTCTAAGCAATTTAAAAATCCAATAGAATTAATTGCCAATTCATCATCTAATGCAGATCTGAGAAGATTTTCATACGAAAATGCTAAACAAGCTATTACCTATGGATTTGAGTTTGAGTTCCGCAGAAAGTTATCTTTTATCAATCCAACGATTAATGTTTTACAAGATTTAAGCCTATTTGCCAATGCAGCCTATATTTTTTCAAGAGTAGATTTGGTCAATCAATCTAGTGCAGATCGTGCTTTGCAAGGTCAATCTCCTTATTTAATAAATGCAGGTTTGCAATATGCAAATCCAGTAAATAATTTCGCTATTAGCGTTTTGTATAATAGAATTGGGGAACGGATTTTTGTAGTAGGATATCAAGGTTATCCAGATTATTATGAGAATAGCAGAAATGTAATGGATATTCAATTATCTAAAAAAGTTTTGAAAAACTCTGGTGAGGTAAAATTAAATGTGGCGGATATCTTTAATCAAAAGTCAATCGTATATCAAAATCTTGACGACAAAAAATCATTTAATAATGATAAAGATAGAATTATCAATACTGGAATTTTAGGAACAAACGTTTCATTATCATTTTCTTATAAATTTGGTTTATTAAACGAAGCCAAATCTTTTTCCAATTAATAATAATTTCATATTTAACAAATTCTTAACATTAAAATAATATTCTATTTATGTTAAAAATGTTTCTTTGCAAGTAAATCAAACAAAAACACATAAATGAAATCTTTAAAATTAATTGCTTTTTTATTGACAGGTTCAATATTAATGAACGCTTGTACAGAAGATGACCCAATTGTAAATACTCCAGATCCAGCAATTAAGGCTTTATTAACTGGCGATATTACAGAAAACAAAACTTATACTGCAAATGATACTGTTTCATTAGTTGGTTATGTTTACGTAAAGTCGGGAGCTACTTTAACTTTTGAATCTGGAACAATTATTAAAAGTGATATTGCTTCAAAAGGTGCGTTAATAATTGAAAGAGGTGCTAAACTTGTTTGTAATGGTACTCAAGATAAGCCAGTTGTTTTCACATCAGGAAAACCGATTAATGAACGCCAACCAGGAGACTGGGGTGGAATAATTCTTTTAGGAAAAGCACCTACTAATAGAACAACAGAACCAATTATAGAAGGTGGTGTTGTAAAACCATATGGTGGAACAGATGCAAATGATAATTCAGGTTCTTTACGTTATGTGAGAATTGAATATGCAGGTATTGCTGCTGAACCAGGTAGTGAAATTAATGGTTTAACTTTAGGTGGAGTAGGTTCTGGAACTGTTTTAGAAAACATTATGGTAGCTTATGCAAACGATGATGCTTTTGAATTTTTTGGTGGAACAGTAAATGCAAAAAACTTAATCGCTTTTGCAACATCAGATGATGATTTTGATTTTGACTTTGGATACACGGGTAGAATTCAATATGCAATTGCTTTTAGAGATCCTGCAATTGATGACTCTGATGCTGGAAACGGTGTAGAATCTGACAATGACGGAACAGGAACTTCAGCAACTCCTTTCACTTTGCCAACTCTTTCTAATTTTACTTGGATTGGTCCAAATGGTGCTGCGAATACTGCTCCAAATTTGAATTTCGCCAATAGATGGAGAAGAGGAACAAAGTTTTCTGTTCATAATTCAATTTTAATGGGCTTTCCTAAAGGTGGTTTTGTAATTGATGGTGAATCTACTGCTTTGGCTTATTCTAACGGTGAATCTCAATTTAAAAGCAATATTGTACAAGCGTCTACATTCCCTTTCAAAAGTGTAGGTAATACAGTTTATATTAATGATCAGCAATTAGAAGATAAAGCAATATTAGATGGTTGTTTGAAATTTAATACTTCTGTTCAAATTGGATTGACAAATATTTCTAACTTAAATGCTCCGAATTTCAAACCCGCTGCTAATTCTCCAGCTTTAACTGGTGCTAATTTTACAGGCTTAAATTCTTTCTTTACTGTTGGTACTTTCCGTGGTGCTATTGGTGCTTCAGATTGGACCACTGGCTGGACAAATTTTAATCCTCAAACTACGGTTTATTAGTTTTCATAGGTGCTAAAATTTATTTTAGCAAATAAAAAAGGCATGAAGAAAATTTTCTTCATGCCTTTTTTTATTTAAATGAGTTTTTGTTTAGTTCTACTATCCAATCTACTTTTCTAGATCCTTTAATACGGTAATCACCCGATCTGGGTAATCTGAAATAATGCCACCCACTTCCCAAATCACCATTTTTTCTATATCTTGAACATCGTTTACTGTCCATGGTATTAATTTAATTTTGTTTTTTTCACAATATTTCAATAAATCTTGGTTCACTAATTTGAAATGTGGGCTGTAGATATCTGGCTTAAAACCCAATAAATTTATATTTTGCAGGATAGATAAATTGTTTTCAACCAGTAAAGCAATTTTTGTTTTTGCGTATTCTTTATGTACGATTTGTATGGTGCGCACATCAAAAGACTGAATGATTACCCGATCTATAATGCCAGCAGAAAGGATTTCTTTCATTAATAAATCTACAAACTCTTTTGGTGCAGGATGAAAAATTGAATCTGTTTCTTTTCTTGTTTTAATTTCTATATTGTAAAAAATCTTTTTGCCAGCAGGTAGATAATTTTCAACAGCTTGAATTACTTCAGATAATAAAGGTTTAAAAGATTTAACCTTTTCTTGTTCCAAAAATCGGGGATGAATTTTTATTCCGCAATCATATTTCATGATGTCAGAATAATTCATTTTATAGATATTGTAATTCTTTTCTTCTGCCTCAATAATTTCTGATCCATCTGGTTTTAAACATATTTCATGGTTCATAAAGGGCTCATGAGACAATAGCACTTTCTTATCCTTACTAATTACTACATCCATTTCCAAAGTATTCACTCCCAAATCTATGGCTTTCAAAAAACCCTTTATTGTATTTTCAGGATAATGCCCTCGAGCACCTCTATGTCCTTGAATGTCTATTTTTTGTTCCACCTTGCAATTTGCCAAAAGAAAGACTGTACACAGAATTCCTAAGCTTTTAATTTTGAATATAAATGTCATTTTGTAGATTTTAGTATTAAACAGCAAAAGAATTGCCATTGGGATTTTTTTTAATATTTAAAAAAAAGAAAAGAAATAAAATTAAATAGATTTTCGACTAAGCATTTCCAAAGTATCCACTGGAATATTGTTTATATCCAAGACCACAAAGCCATCTAAGCAATCAGAAAATTTTGGATCTATATTAAATCCAATCAATTTAGAATTCAACTGTGCATATTGTCTGAGCAAAACAGGTAATTTTGCATTATTCGGTTCTATTTCCGCTATAAGTTTATCCAGAGTTTTGAAATTTTGATTATGCAATAAAACTTCTGAATCTTCTTTGGTAAGCTTCACTTGAAATTTATGCCTTGGTTTTACCATTTCGGCTAATTCTTTATCAAAATAATTCTTTTCAAAAAAATCAATAATTAAGTTTTTAGATATTTTAGAAAAGTTATTACTGATACTTACTGGCCCAATTAAATATCTGAATTCAGGATTTTTTATTAAGAAAAATAAAATTCCTTTCCATAATAAATATAAAGGAAATGGTTTTTGCTGATATTCTTTCACTACAAAAGATCTTCCCAATTCGATGGATGATTTTAAAATGGGATAGAATGATTTTTTAATTTTAAAAAGAGTATTTAAATAAAATCCTTGTTTTCCGTAATGCTCAAAAATGAAATTTCCTTTTCCAATTCTATAAGCGCCAGCTATTTGTTTTTTTTCAAGATCCCATAAAAATAAATGATGATAATATAAATCAAAATGATCTAAATCCAATGACTTATTCGTTCCCTCTCCAATTTCTCTAAACGTTTTTTCGCGTAATCTGCCTATCTCATGTACAATATTAGGAATGTTGCTAGTGCTGGAAATAAACACTTCGTAACTCTTTTCAGCAAGTATTAATTTATCAGCTCTCAATGATTCAATTTCTTTTTCAATCAAAGATTGATTAGCCGGTTCTGCTATTACTTTTGGTTTTTTTAGAATTTTAAAAATATCTCCAGGAAAAAACTTTTTTACTTCCACTTCCGATTCCAACAGGTAAGTTTTGGCGCGTAAGAAATTTAATAGAGTAGAATTGTTTACAAATTGAGAATAGTCAAACACTGGAATTATTCTTCCAATTCGAACTTTAATTACATGCCCTTTTTTGTTGAAAAGTTCAGAGGGAAGTTTGGCGGTTCTTAATTTAGGATGTAGGAAATTTAGAATATTAAATAAAAGTCCATTATTGCCATGGAAGTAAACGGGCAATACAGGAACTTTCGCTTTCGAAATTAATTTACTTACTACCGGATGCCAAGGTTTATCCGACACCTTATTTAAATGGGGTCTAAAAGTAGAAACTTCGCCAGCTGGAAAAATCCCAACCGGAGTTCCTGATTTTAAAATTTCCAACATTTTCTTCAATCCAGAAATGCTGCTATTGTTTTTTACATCTTCAAATGGATTTACAGCGATAAAATATTCAGCCAAATTCGGAATATTCATTAATAAAAAATTAGCAAGTACTTTAAAATCAGGCCTTACAGAAGCAATTACTTTTATTAAAATTAATCCTTCTATTCCACCATACGGGTGATTTGCAGTTAAAATGAATCCGCCTTCTAAAGGAATATTTTTTAATTCTTCTGGATCAAATTCAACCTCTACACCCAAAGCGTTCAAAATATAATCAATGAATTCCAGTCCTTTTTTATCTTTTGCTTTGTCAAACAAGGAATTTACATCATTGATTTTCATCAATTCCATTAATAAATAGGAGAGACCTGGTATTTTAAATTTATCCAGATTTACTGCCGACTCGAAATCTTTGTTAGAAATAATGCCCAATGGATTTGGTATAAATGATCTTTAAAAATAAGAATTTTCTATTTCAAACTTACAAAAGAATCAATTGCTTTCAACAAAAGAATTTGATTTTAAACAAACTTTTCATTTTGTGTTAAGAGAACAAAAACTTAATGTGTATTGTAAGTTATTTTTTTGTTACCATTCTGGTTTGTTGTACTTAAAAGTGGTTCTCTTCGTATATTAGTTGACTGTACATCAACCATGACCATTTATCATCTTTTAGAAAGCAATACTCATTTTTCCAAATTTTTTAGTTTTTTAGAACTTTCAGGTTTTAATTCTTTAATCAATAACGCAGGACCTTTTACAATTTTCGCTCCGATAAATACTGCTTTTAACGAATTACCTAAAGGAAGAATTGCAGCTTTAGCAGATGTTGCGAATAATACTTCCTTGATCAATACTATCCGATACCACATCATCAACATGAAATTTGAATCTCAAGATTTTGAAAATGGGCAACTCATAAAATCTTTGTATGGCGAACGAGTAGAAGTAGTAGTAAAACAGGAAGAAATTTACATTAATGAAGGGCGTATTCTTTTTACCTTAAAGAGTGATAATGGCAACATTCATGCAATCAATGAGGTTTTAACTCCAGATTCTAGGTATTATCAGTTTTTTTGATTTGGGATTTAATAGGACTTGAAAAGTTTTAATAGATTTGGTTAAGTTTATTTATAGATTAAAACTCCCTATTTTGAAGATCGAATGTTTAGATCAAAAGCCTATGGTTGTTTCTGTGGCTTCCAGCCTAATTAATCATTCTATTAATCTTTAATTTTATGAAAAATTATATTTTAACTTTATTTATTTTTATCTCTAATATTGATATGACCTATGCGCAATCAGAAACAATATTAAATAATAGAGATATTGTAGAATTTAAATTGGTTAGCTTTTGTCATTGTATTGAATATTTAAAAATTAGGAGTATTGATTATGTATACTTTAAATTGGCAGGTCAGAAATTAAAATATCTTGAAAATATAGAAAATGTTGTTTTTTCAGATTTTTTAACTGAACGATTATTAAACAAAATTACCAAACCAAATATGATAGTAGCGTTATATTCAAGCGTGGTATTTCTGTTTATTTCAAAGAT
>JBBQYA010000074.1:0-14165 GCA_038209155.1 Sphingobacteriales bacterium
CAATTTTATTTCTCCTGCCGATGCTTTAATTGCTGCTTCTCCTACCACGTACGATTATGTTTTAGCCAATCCACCTTTCGGAAAAAAGAGTTCGCAAACTTTTACCAATGACGAAGGCGAACAGGAAAAAGACGATTTGACCTACAACCGGCAGGACTTTTGGGCAACCACAAGCAACAAACAGTTGAACTTTGTGCAGCACATTCGGTCCATGCTCAAAACTACCGGACTGGCAGCCGTTGTCTTGCCCGACAATGTTTTGTTTGAAGGAGGTGCTGGTGAAACGGTTCGCAAAAAATTATTGGAAACAACAGACCTGCATACTATTCTTCGCTTACCGACAGGAATATTTTATGCACAAGGAGTAAAAGCAAATGTTATTTTCTTCGACAACAAACCTGCAAGTAAAAATCCTTGGACAAAAGAAATTTGGGTTTATGATTATCGAACTAACATTCATCACACCTTAAAGAAAAACCCTTTAAACATTGAAGTTTTAAAAGACTTCATTGCTTGTTACAAACCCGACAACAGAAACAAACGAAAGGAAACTTATAACGCAGAAACCAATCCCGAAGGACGTTGGAGAAAGTTTACTTATGATGAAATCATTGCAAGAGACAAAACCAGTTTAGACATCTCTTGGCTCAAAGATAAATCATTGGCAGACCTCGACAATTTACCCGACCCTGATGTATTGGCGGAGGACATTATTGAAAACTTAGAAGCAGGACTAGCAAGTTTTAGAGAAATTATGTTGACATTAAATACAAAATAGCGGACTTCTATTAATATTTTAAAAAAAAGAAAAAATTAACCAATAAAAAAACCTCCAGTTTAAAAGCTGGAGGTTTTTTTTTGAATTTTTATTGGAATTTACATGCAAAAACAAATCTAAAAACCAAACCTCACACCGAAACCACTTTGTAAACTTGCGCTTCCTATTGTTCTTAATTCTGGAATGGAAGTGAAATTAATTCCTGGTCTCAATTCATAAAACAAATGTGCTCTTTTCCAAAATTCATTCTTTTTAGCTATTCTAAAATCTATACCAATAGGCACATAGGCCATTATTCCAAAGTTGATTTTATTCCTAAAGGTTTCACGCTCAGAATTTTGAAAATTATTGTTATTTAAACTAGGAATACCAATTCTTTGATCGTTCGTCTCAATTCCTTTACTTTCATAATAGCTAATATTTGAATTTGAATTGAGAGATAGTCCTGCTGATATTCCAAATCCAGTGTATACACTCCACCGACTTTTCTGATTTGTACTAAAAATTAAAGAAGCATCCAATCTAATTTGTTCAAAATTATAATCCATGTAATAGCTTTTGGAATTGACAGAATCAATTAATATAGTTGATCCAGTTTGTGAGGAGGTTAAAGTATCATAAGGTTTTCTGTCTGTCGTATTGTAATAATTATTTAGAGAATTTCCATTTACATAACTCAATCCTACTCTTAGTTTAGGATTTGATTTATACTCACTTTTTTCTTTATTCAAAATATCAATTTCCAAAAGCAGTGATAAAACACTACTTCCAGTTATATAATTACCACTAGAATTTTTAAAACCTGAAAAGTTGTTCTTTAATAAATTTGAATTCGGATTTAACTTTTGAAAATCTGCTAAAGAACCATTTTAATTTTTAAGATATAACATTCCCTTTTGGACTTGTATGGATGAAATCTTTAGCTTTTTGAACTTCTCAGGATTAAATGAGTAAGTAGAAGAATAAACAAATAGACAAAGAATTAGAGGCAAGAATTTTAAATTTTTCATGGTTTTTTGGTTTAGAATATTTTGAAACGCAAACAAATTGATTTAATTGTTTAGGTTTACTTCTTATCTGCAACAATCAAAAATCCCTCGTATCTATAGATCTTTGGTTTTGAATTTTTATTCGTTGGTAACTGAGTTTCTAAATTATTTAACCTCAAAATAAATGTATAATCTTTAATTTCTAATGTGTACTCCATTAAACTATCTGGAACATCGAAACTATTTAAATCATTATTCTCAGAGTTTAATTTCAGATTTTTTAATTCTTTAATAATTTTCTGATTCATTGTATTCAAATCAATAAATGCAGAATCATTGTCTAATGAAATTATTATTCTATTATTCGTATCCGCATTTATCACAATTTTTTTATTATCTAATTGAAAAGTATAATTACCATTGTTTTGGAAATCAATATTATTGTTTAATTGAATAATCCTTTTCGTATTTTCTGAATTGATCAGGGTTGGATTGATACGTAAAAAATTAGCATAGTTTTCTCTTTTGCTCTCCAAATTTATCATCCTAGAGTCGTAACCCATTAAAATTAGTATCGTATCATTTAGTGCGTTTTGTATTTCATAACGTGTACTATATTCATTATTTGATTTATCTATTATTTCTGTTTTAATTTCTGCTTCAACTATTTTTAAATCTGTTTTCACAAATTCTTGTACAGAACTTACACCATGATTTCTAATTAAATAATTGCTTATATCTATTACTCTTTCCTTTTGCTTTTGCGATGTAGAATCTGATAAAGCAAATGATAATTGCCTTTGTTGAGAAAGTTTAGAAGAAATAAAAGCATTAATCGGAGTTATATTTGCAATCAATAAAACTAAAAAAAGAGAGCTTGGAATTAATCGGATGTCTGCATTTTTTTTAATAATAAAATAAAAAGTAATAAAACTTAACCATGTTGCAATGGCAATAAGCAAATATCGTTCTTCTGTGATTCCATATTCAGAAACTCGTTTGTAAACTGCTAAAACAAACAAAAATAAAATCGGAATCATTAAAAAATAAAAGAATCGCTTAAAATAATTCATCCATTTATTTTCTTTGTTTTCCATAATCGGATGAATTAATAAAAGGGATAAAATTCCAAAAATGGCATATCCTAAAATCAATAATGAAACATAGCCATCTGGCAGTTTCCAAGTTAAAATTATTTTTAATTCATAGGCTAATAATATAGCTAAATAAATAGTAGTTAGTGGTAATAATACATATTGAGTAAAAAGTTTTAGAGCATTTGGATACTCTGTAAACTCTTCATTTATTTTATTTTTTATAAATGGAATTCCTGATAGAAAGAAAAAGGTGTTAAAAGGAATTAAAATGATAAGTCCCAAATAACCATAGGTTTTACTATTGAAATTAACAGAGAAAAGAGCATCTACAGAGGCAATAGCAGCAGCTAGACCAGCAAATAAAACTAAACTGTAGAGCACAGAAAGGAATATTCTTAAAAAAATACTTTTATTAAATTCCCAAAATTGAAATTCTGTTCCTTTGTAAATAAATCCTGAAATAGAAACAAATAAATGAGCAGCACCCGAGGAAAGGATAAAAAATAAATAAGCATTGGAATAAGTATCTGGCAAGAAAAACAAAAAGAAAATAACACTAATTAATAAAGTAATTACATAGAGAATTATTTTTTTACTAAATACAATTTTTCTACTTTCTGAAAATAATTCAATAGCAATAGAAAGTACCATACCAATTTGTCCACTTGCAAATAATCGGACAAAAAGCTCTGTATTTTCCTGCATTGCAAAATCAGATTCGATGAGCATTAATCCTATTATGGTGGAAAAAATTACAAAAAGAATAGTCAGTGGAAATCTTTTTGAAACATTAGAAGCATCTAAAAGCAAACTTTCGATTGAAGGAAATTTCATTAAGATTTAAATTTTAAAAATATAATTTTAAAAATAATTTCGGTTGTATTGGCATGAAATTTAATTAATTTCAATTCTAATTTCACAATACAATTTAAACTTAAGGATATGAGATGGCTTGGAAGACGCGGAAGCGGCAATGTTGAAGATCAACGAGGCGGAGGAGGCGGAAAAGGATTAGCTCTTGGAGGAATTGGAACTATAATCGTGGTCATAATTGGGTTGCTAATGGGGAAAAATCCATTGGAATTATTGAATACGGTTCAAAATTCTGGTGGAGGTTCTGCCCAACAAGAACAAACTTACCAAGCTTCTGATGAAGAAAACCAAGCAGCAGAATTTGTAAAAGTAGTTTTGGCAGATACCGAAGATGTTTGGAATAAGCTTTTCACAGAAATGGGACAACAATATGTAGAACCCAAACTAGTTCTATTTACCGATCAGGTGCAATCTGCATGTGGTTCTGCATCAGCTGCTTCTGGCCCATTTTATTGCCCCGGTGATGATAAAGTGTACATTGATTTATCTTTTTATAATGATTTGAAAACCAGATTTAATGCGCCTGGCGATTTTGCAATGGCATACGTTATAGCGCATGAAGTGGGACATCATATTCAAGATTTGCAAGGAACTACAGATAAAATGGATAAAATGCGAGGGCGTATTTCTGAAGAAGAATACAATAAATTATCAGTGAAACTAGAGCTTCAGGCAGATTTCTTAGCCGGAGTTTGGGCGCATCATGCTCAGAAAACAAAACAAATTTTAGAATCTGGAGATATAGAAGAAGCATTAAATGCAGCTAATGCAATTGGTGATGATCGATTACAAAAAGAATCTCAAGGTTATATTGTTCCAGATGCGTTCACTCATGGAACTTCTGCGCAAAGAATGTTTTGGTTTAAAAAAGGTTTTGAAACGGGTGATATCCGCCAAGGAGATACTTTTTCTGATTCAAGTTTGTAGGGTAACCATTATTTAACAGTTAAATCATATTTCTAAATGTTAAATTAATTCGTTCGCTATTTACTTTTTTACTTTTAGGAAGACTATGCAACCAGTTTTTTTGAGTAGTTCCAGCCATAATTAATAAACTTCCAGAAGTTAAATGAATTGAAATTAATTGTTTTGTGATTTTATGTTTGAATAAAAATTTCCTGTCTGCTCCCAAACTCAACGAGGCAATTGCGGAATTTTCTAAAATAGTTTTTTCATTATCACTATGCCAGCCCATTGATTCTTCGCCATTATGATATAAATTTAACAAACAAGAATTATAAACTGCCGGAAACTTATTTTCTATTTTGTTCTTCAAATTCGAAAGTTCAGAATTAAATAAAAATGCCTTTCTGCTAATTCCAGAATAAGTATACTCTATTTCTTTCTCACCATACCAAGCCATTTTTCTTTTGGTAATTAGGTGTTTTCCAAAGATTTTAACCTCATCAAATTTCCATTCTATAGTATCTTTTAATTGATTAAAATAAAATTTATCCTCTTCCCTATTCAAAAAATTTGGGAAATAAAAGACCTCTCCATCAAAAGGTAAAATTGTTGTTTGATTATTTTCTAATTGATTGAATAAATCCAAGTTTTCTTTACCTCTCTTATTTAATCAAAAATTTAAACTCCAAACTGTTTTAAATGATGATCTATATGTTTGTATAATAAGCAATCCCATTCTTCAGAATTCATTTTACCAAAAAAAGGATGGGTATCAATTTTGATTGCTGAAAATCCTTTTTCACCCACATGCTGAACCAGTTTAATTAATTTTAATTGTTCAATTTCAAAACTGGAAGGTGTATCTTTTTTGAATTCAGGAATGGTTGGCAAATTTTTTCCGAAGGGTAAATCTTTGGTTAGTTTTTTTCTTAAATATCCTCCAAAAAGAAAACCTAAAATGCCTCTTTTTACTTTTAGATATCCAAATGCAACATCAAATGGAGCTTGTGAATGTGCCAGCATTTGGGATGCATCCATTTTTCCCCACAATGGTTTTGATTTTGGGTTCAGTTTTTTTATTCGTACTAATAATTCTTTATTAGTATCTGTTTCAAAAATGCTTTTCATGTAAATATTTCGTAGGTTTTTGTTTTTTATCTTTTGAATTAATGTATAATTTATGCCGGAATTGCATCAATTAATTTTTTCGTATACTCACTTTTTGGTTTGCTATAAATTTCATCTGGCTCTCCTATTTCCTCTATTTTTCCTTTATTCATCACAATCATTCTATCCGAAATGAATTTCACAACACTCAAATCATGCGAGATAAAAATATAAGTTAGTTTTAATTCCTCTCGTAAATCTACCAACAAATTTAGTACTTGAGCCTGCACAGAAACATCTAAAGCTGAAACAGATTCGTCGCAAATTATAAAATCTGGTTCAAGTGCCAAAGCTCTAGCGATACAAACTCTTTGGCGCTGACCACCAGAAAACTCATGAGGATATCTGCTTGAGCTAGCACGGGGCATTCCAACTTTATCCAAAAGCCAATTCAATTTATCAATTCTATTTTTATTATTAGAATAAAGATTATGAACTCGCATCGGCTCCAAAATAGCTTCTCCAATCGTCAATTTAGGATTTAATGAGGAATAAGGATCTTGAAAAATCAATTGAATTCGCTTTCTCATTTCTCTCATTTCTGTAGTTCCTAAATTTATTAAATTGGTGGAATCAAAAATCAAATTTCCACTGCTTGGTTCTATTAATCGCAAAATACTCCTTCCCAAAGTAGTTTTTCCACATCCAGATTCTCCTACCAAACCCAAAGTTTCTCCCTTGAAAACTTCAAAACTTACATCGTCCACTGCTTTTACAAATTCATTTGATTTGGCAAAAATTCCTTTTTTGATCGGAAACCAAGTTTTTAGATTTTCTACTTTTAATAAAGGTTTATCACCATAGATTTTATTTTTTCTGCTTTCAACTGCAATTTCTGTTAACTGATATTTTGCATAAACCTGTTCGACAGAATTTTCTTCATTTTTAAAATCAGCGTTAGTGAAATCGCTTAAAACTGGAAGCCGAAACAATTTTCGGCTCACACTTGGGCGGCAAGCAAGTAGTCCACGAGTATAGGCATGTTTCGGTAAATTAAATACTTCTTGCACCTCTCCAGACTCTACAATATCGCCTCTATACATTACCAAAACTCGGTCGGCAATGGTAGAAATTACTCCCAAATCATGAGATATAAAAAGCATACTCATTTTTCTTTCAACTATTATTCTCTTTAATAAAGCAAGAATTGTAGCTTGAACTGTTACGTCCAAAGCGGTTGTTGGCTCATCGGCAATTAGTAATTTTGGATCGCAACTCAATGCCATTGCAATCATAACTCGCTGTTTTTGTCCACCCGATAATTTATGCGGATAGGAATTCAGTAATTCTGCTGGCCTAGGTAAATCTACTTCCTTAAATAATTCTAAAACTTTTGCAAATGCCTCTGTTTTAGAACTGTTTTTATGCTGAATCAATGCCTCTGCTACTTGATACCCAACCGTGAAAACGGGATTAAGAGAAGTCATCGGTTCTTGAAATATCATGGCGATTTCATTTCCTCTTATTTTCTGAATTTCTTTTTCGGATAAAGAATTTAATGAAGTATTAACTTGGTAGTGATTGTAATTAATATCTCCAGAAACTTGAGCAGAAGATGCTAAAAGCCTCATAATAGCTAAAGAAGTCACTGATTTCCCAGATCCAGATTCTCCTACCAAACCCAAAACTTCGCCTTCGTTTATAGAAAATGAAATAGATTTTACAACTTCTGTTAATTGATTTTCATTTTTGAATTTTATGGATAAATCATTTACAACAAGCAATGGATTCATAATTCTGAATAAAATTTGGTAAGATTTTTAAAAATTAAAATCGTCTTTCTAGAATAATACTACCAATTACTGCCGTTTCTAAATCAAATTCAAAACTGCTTTCTTCTTCTTTTTTTAGTCTAAAATTATGATCATGTTCTGCATGGATAGTTTTTCCAGATCGAACCTCATTTGATTTCATTTCAGGATTTATTCGGTTGTTAGTCAACATGCTTTCGGCTTTCATTGGTACATACTTTTCTGCAACGTATTTTTCCACCACTCGTTCTTCGATCACATTTTCCGGATTTCGCCCTTCGTATGGATAATCTGATTCGCCGTAAGATGGGATGGGTTCTAACTGTTTATTAGGTTTTGTTTCCTCCTTTATAGTTTCAGGCAAGCCAAGCAATTGTTCCAAAGTTTTTTCGAAATCGATGGGAGCTTTTTTCGGTTTTTGAGTTTCATTGAAAGGTAATCCAGATTGTTCAGCAGCTTTTTTTCTACTTTCTGCATCGCGTTTTACGTACTCTGTATATTGCCTATATAGAAAAAATCCTATTCCGATGATGATATATATTATGGTTTCTAGTTTCATAAATGTTGTTGAAAAAATTAATTGCAAACAGACAATTAAGTAAAGATATTAGCCCTCCGTTTTAAAACTAATATTTAAATTTAAAATAAATAGCTAGTATAAGGCAAATATGTATAAAATTAAATATCTCCCATAAAGTTTGCAATTAAGTTCATTAGAAATAAAAGGCTTTAAAAGCTTCGGCGACAAAATTTCGATTCATTTTGACGAAGGTGTTACTGCTATTGTTGGGCCCAATGGTTGTGGAAAATCGAATGTAGTAGATGCAATAAGGTGGGTTTTGGGCGAACAAAGTACACGAATGTTACGCTCAGAGAAAATGGAAAACCTCATTTTCAACGGCACAAAAACTAGAAAAGCGGCAAATCTTGCAGAAGTTTCTTTAACTTTTAATAATACTAAAAATATTCTTCCGACTGAATATGCTACCGTAACCATTACCAGAAAACTCTATCGAAGTGGCGAAAGCGAATACAGTTTAAATAATGTAGCTTGTAGATTAAAAGATATTGTTGATTTATTTTTGGATACTGGTATTGGAGCAGATTCTTATTCTATTATTGAATTGAAAATGGTCGACGAATTGTTGAATAATAAAGACAATTCTCGAAGACAATTATTTGAAGAAGCTGCGGGTATTTCTAAATACAAACTTCGCAAAAAACAGACTATCAGTAAATTAAAAGATACAGAAACAGATTTAAGCCGAGTGGACGATTTACTTTTTGAAATAGAGAAAAATCTTAAAACACTTGAAAACCAAGCGAAGAAAACTGAAAAATATTATAAATTAAAGGAACTTTACAAAGAATTTAGTAGAACTCTTGCTGCTTTCAAAATAGCTAGTTTTCAAGAAAAAACAAATGTGCTTACTGCTCAAGGAGATGAACTAATTAATCAAAAAATTAAAATTGCAACGCAGGGAGATAGTTTGGAAGCTGGTCTTCAGCAATTGAAATTGGATACTTTGAATGAAGAAAAAAATCTATCATCTCAACAAAAAGCAACAAACGATTTCATTGGAAAGCTTAGAAATGCAGAAAATGAACAGAAAATACAGTCGGAACAATTAAGCAATCTTTTAGAAAAAGTTCAAAATTTAGAAAGTGAATTAATCACAGATAGAAAAACTCACCAAGAAGCAGAAGAAAACTTAGTTATTCTCAGAAAATCAGAAGAAACGGAAAAGCTGGAAATAGAAACCAGCAAAAACCTTTTAGAATCGTTAAAAGATGCTGCTCAGATTTTCAAAGCTAAACAAGAAGAACAAAAGAAAATAGTAGTAGAAGCCATTCAAATCAGAAAAGAATTGAGTGATAAAATTCGGTTAGAAGAAAGAGAATTAGCCGTTCAGCGAACCAAAAATGAATCTTTGCAAAACGAAAAATTGCAAACCTATCATGAATCCGAACGAAAAGAAGGAGAATTGGCCGCTGCAATAGAAAGCGTAAAGGTTTTGGACGCACAACTTTGTGTAAGAAAACAAAGCTTAGATTCATTAAAGAATGACGAGTTGGCTTTGGAAGAAAAAGATCTAGAATTAACAAAAGAAATAGATCATCAAAAAGAAATTTTAACTGCCGAAAATCGATTATTGGATTCTAGACAGAATGAATTTAATTTAACCAAAAGTTTAATTGATAATTTGGAAGGATTTCCAGAGTCCATAAAATTTTTGAAGAAAAATACTAATTGGTCTAAGAAAGCACCACTGCTTAGCGATATTTTGTTTTGTAAAGAAGATTATAGAATTGCGATTGAGAATTATTTACAACCGTATCTAAATTATTATGTGGTAGATGATGTGGAGGAAGCAGCTCAAGCCATTCGTTTGCTATCAGAATCGTCAAAAGGAAGAGCAGATTTTTTTATTTTAAATGCAATTCCAAATTGGACGGCAAGTGATAAAAGTTTATCTGGAGATAATTTGACTGCTTTATCTGTAATAGAAACGGATGATCGTTATAAAAAATTAATAGATTATCTCTTAGGAAACGTAATTATTTCTTCTACTGAGAATATTAATTCGAGTATTTCACAAAGCGATTTCATCATATTATCTAAAAATGGACAATTTGCTAAAAACCGTATTTCACTTTCTGGCGGTTCCGTTGGATTATTTGAAGGAAAAAGAATAGGAAGAGCAAAAAACCTTGAATTACTCGATAAACAAATTCAAGATCATCATAGGAATACAGCAAAATGCAGGCAGATAATTGCTGATATGTTTGATGAAAAAAATAAATTGAAACAGAATTCTTCTAAAAAAGAAATAGTTGAAATAGAATCATTTATAAAATCTTTAGACAATCAAAAAATAAGTGCAGATACTCGACAAGAGCAATTTCAAGCTTTTATTACCTCCAATTTAAGTAAAGCAGAAACCATTATTCAGCAATTGAAAATGGTAGCTGAAAAAATTGCAATCTTAGAACCAAACTTGACGGATTTAATTCAACACGAGAGAAATTCAAATGAAAAAATTTCTCAATTGGAAAATGAAATGTCGGAGTTAAATGAGCTAACTTCTCAAAAATCTACGCTTTTTAATGAAGAAAATATTCGTTATCATCAAAAAGAAAACCGACTTCATTCTATTATAAAAGATATTGATTACAGAGTTTATAGTTTAAGTGGTGCAAAAAATAGAATTCAAAAAAATGAATTGGATTTAGCTTCAGCTAACGAAAAAATTAAAAACCTGATGCTCACAACTGGGAATGTTAGCGATGAGTTAATTGGAATGTATGAGCAAAAAACTTCCATGGAAAAAGGTTTGGTGGAAATGGAAAATGCTTATTATAATGTGAAATTAAAAATCAATGGATTTGAAGAAAGCATACAGGAAAATAGAAAACAACAACAGCAAACAGATGAATTAATTGCTGCTCTAAAAGAGAAAAAAAACGAACTGATGTTAAGTTTACATTCTTTAAGAGAAAGGTTATCGGTTGAATTTGAAATAGATATAGACGATATCAATGCCGAGGAAATAAATGAAGATGACAACGAAAAAGATTTAATAGACAGAACGGAAAAAATCAAAGTTCAAATTAATAATTACGGCCCAATAAATCCATTAGCAGTGACTGCTTTTGATGAAATGAATGAGCGATTTACTTTTATTAATACCCAAAAAGAAGATTTACTCCAATCAAAAAAATCATTATTAGACACCATAAAAGAAATTGATGAAACTGCTAAAGAGCGGTTTTTGGAGGCATTTACACAAATCAGAACTAATTTTATTGATGTTTTTAGATCACTATTTAACGAAGAAGATTCTTGCGATTTGATTCTTTCTGACCCAAATGATCCATTGGAATCTGAAATAGATATTATTGCAAAACCAAAAGGAAAAAGACCTTTAACAATTAATCAATTGTCGGGTGGCGAAAAAACATTGACAGCCACAGCAATTTTATTTTCTTTATATCTCCTTAAACCAGCACCTTTCTGCATTTTTGATGAGGTAGATGCTCCATTAGATGATACTAATATCGATAAATTCAATTCTATTATTCGCAAGTTTTCTGATAATTCTCAATTCATAGTGGTAACGCATAATAAACGTACAATCGCAAGCACAGACATTGTTTACGGAGTTACTATGTTGGAACTTGGGGTTTCTAAAGTTGTTCCAGTAGACTTAAGAAATATTCATGCTGCGTAATATTCCTTTTATATAATTTTTGTTTTGCATTAAATCAACTAAATAGAAAGATAATACGTACTTTTTTTAACTTTAACGATTATTGTTTTAAATCTAATAATTTTACCTTAATCATACACATATACTATTTTAATACTTAACTCATAAATTTAATCATGAAAATTAATTACTTGAATCGCTTTACACTTCTGCTTTTGATTTCTTTATTTATTTCTTCAAAGCTCTTTTCTGCAGAAATTATTTGGACCAACAAAAACGCTTCCAATTCATCAAAAATAGCATCTTTTACTAGCCAACATCGATCCTTGATTTTAAATGTAAATGCATTAAAAGAACTTTTGAAAGCTGCTCCTTTAGAAAATTTTGAGCAAAATGTTTCTGCCAAAACATCTAAACTAATCTTAGATATTCCTGCACCAGATGGAAGCATTAATCTATTTTCAATTGTAGAAGCTCCTGTAATGCAAGCTGGATTAGCAGCAAAATATCCTGAAATTAAAACTTATTTGGGTCAAGGGATTACTAATCCAAATTCTAGTGTAAGGTTAGACTTTACTCCAGCGGGTTTCCATGCAATGGTTTATGATTTCGGTGGAACTTATTTAATCGAACCAGAAATAGCAGGAGATATTTCTAATTACATTAGTTTTTACAAGAAAAACATAACCATTAAAAAGGATTTTCATTGCAGCGCAGATGCTAAAATGATAGATGAAGCGGAAAACAGTGTTGAAAAATCTTCCAGTTCAATTCCAAGCGGAAGTCAATTGAGAACTTATAGTCTTGCTTTGGCTTGTACTGGAGAATATGCAGCTACAAAAGGTGGAACTGTTGCAGGTACACTGGCAGGTATGGTTACATCTGTAAATAGAGTGAATGGAATTTACGAAACAGAAGTTGCAATTAGAATGGTATTAATAAACAATACAGATTTACTAATTTATTTGAATGGCGCAACAGATCCTTATGATAATAATAATGGTAGCGCTATGTTAAGTCAAAATATCTCTACTATAAACACAATTATTGGTGCAGCGAATTATGATTTTGGTCATGTATTTAGTACTGGAGGCGGTGGAGTAGCATTTTTGGGTAGCGTTTGTGGAGGTTCTAAAGCTGGTGGAGTTACCGGTTTACCAAGTCCAGTTGGAGATGCATTCGATGTAGATTATGTAGCACATGAAATTGGTCATCAGTTTGGTGGAAATCATACTTTTAATTCAGCATCTGGATCATGTAGTGGAAATAGAGCTTCCAATGCTGCTTACGAACCTGGAAGTGGAACCACAATTATGGCGTATGCAGGTATTTGTGGTGCTGATGATTTGCAACCAAACAGCGATCCTTATTTTCATGTGAAAAGTTTCGATGAAATTATTGCTTTTAGTACTCTTGGAGGTGGTAATGGTTGCGCAACTATTACAGCTACAGGAAATGATGCTCCGGTAATTCCTGCATTTACTACTTCTTTTAATATTCCAAGAGGAACTCCTTTTACATTAACAGGTTCTGCGACAGATCCAAATGGAGATCCACTAACGTATGGTTGGGAACAATATAATTTGGGAGCTGCAGGATCTCCTCTTTCACCAGTTGGAAATGCTCCAAGATTTAGAGCTTTCAGTCCTACTTTATCTCCTTCCAGAACTTTCCCTAAAGAATCTTCTTTACTTTCTAATACTACTGCAATCGGTGAAGTTTTATCTTCGGCAGCACAAACATTAACTTTTCGCTTTATAGCTAGAGACAACAGAACTGGTGGTGGTGGAGTAGATTACGAAACTGCAACAGTAGTGGTAAGTGCAAATGGTCCTTTTTTAGTAAATTCTCCAAACACAAATGTCGCTTGGAATGGAAATACCTCATATCCTGTAACTTGGACTGTGGCTAGCACTAATTTAGCACCAATTAATGCTACCAATGTTAATATTTTATTATCGACTGATGGTGGAAAAACATTTCCTATTACCTTAAAATCAAACGTTCCAAATGATGGTGCTGATTCTATTTTGCTACCTTTAATAAGAACAACTCAAGCTAGGATAAAAATAGAAGCAGTTGGAAATATCTTTTTTGATATCTCTAATGCTAATTTTCAAATTCAATCTCCCGATTTCGATTTTGCAACTAATGCTGCTGTAAAATCTGCATGTGTACCAGATACTACCGATTATGCTTTAAACCTAAGTCAGTTCTTCGGTTTCAATGAACCAGTTACATTTACTGCTGTAGGTTTACCTTTAGGAATTAGCGTAGATTTTAATAATCCTGTTGTAATACCTCCTGCAAGTATAATTGCAAGTGTTATTAGTACTAATTTAGCTGCAACCGGAAATTTTTCTTTTTATATTAAAGGCACTAGCGCATCTGTT
>JBBQYA010000075.1:0-13924 GCA_038209155.1 Sphingobacteriales bacterium
ATTTACTGCTGATAAAACTACTAAGACTTATTTATCTGATGCAATTTGTTATAATGCTTGCGTATTGGCAGAGCAGACAGACGCAGTAGGAATTGTTGCAATGAGTAATTCAGGCTATTCTGCCTTTAGAATTTCAAGCCACAGGCCACAAGCATTGACGTTTATTTTCACCACAAACAAGGCTTTACTAAATACATTAAGTTTAGTTTGGGGTGTTAGAGGATTTTATTACGATCAGTTTGTAAGTACAGATGACACAATCAACGATGTAAATTCTATTTTGAAAGAACAAGGCTTAGTAGATGTGAATGATATTGTAATCAATACTTCAAGTATTCCAATTTTAAGAAAAGGAAGAACAAATATGATCAAACTAAGTGTAATACATTAGAGATTAGCATAAACTTTTATTGATCTTGCAATTATTATAAAAGGTGATGGATTGGTGTGGATTGAATGAAAACATTAGTTTTAAGTAGAACTAAATCAGCATTTTTTTGATAATTATTTTAAAATACAACGGTATGCAAACTTTATTATACAACACAACTTTTGGAAATAGATACTCCTCCAATAAGGACGTTTTAACTTCATTCAAAGAAAAAAATGAGAAAAAAATTAATATTGATCAAGGAATGTCTAATGAAAAGATTTCTAAAATCTTTTCAAAACAAATAATTAATGTTGTGAGGCAGCAATTTGAAGCATTTAAAACATGAATTGAAAAAAAAGAAGAAAATTAGACTTTTTTAAAAATTAATTAAAAAATTTAATAGTTCCTTTTACTTCGATCTAATTTGGGAAAAAACATATTGCAAATTTTTTTAATAGAACCTTCCAAATCATTTGAAAAATAAAAAATTAAACTTTTCCATACTTCAATAAAAAGAAACTTTTAATAATTACTTTATTATTTTTTTTATTGAAAACTGTTGATCAATTATAAGGCGAAATAAATTTTATCGGTTGAATGATAAAGTTCACAAAGCAAACGTTCTTAGGTTTCTTGTAGATTA
This sequence comes from Sphingobacteriales bacterium, assembly GCA_038209155.1. Taxonomy (GTDB): domain Bacteria; phylum Bacteroidota; class Bacteroidia; order Sphingobacteriales; family Sphingobacteriaceae; genus JBBQYA01. The sequence continues at coordinate 1,017 of JBBQYA010000075.1, forward strand.
GTAAAAGTATATTGATAAATAGCTGTTCAATTAAGTATGATATTTTATTTATTTTGAAAATTAGATAGGAAAAAATTTATAAATAAATTCATTAACAATTCTTTAAAATAAACGTTGCAGGGAAAAGCTCCAATGATTAGTTTTGCTTTTTTGAATAACAAAACGAAGGCGATTTAAAAGTAAAGCTATCTTATGGCAGACGTAAACATTTCCGTAGCAAAATCTTTTGCTAGACTTAACAAGATTCTGATATTAGACCGAAGAGATATTGGTGTGATATATATATTTGCTTTTCTTGCTGGATTAGTACAATTATCTTTGCCATTAGGTATTCAGTCTATAATCAACTTTGTGATGGCAGGTAGGATTTCCACTTCTATCATTGTCCTTATTGCAGTTGTGGTTTTCGGTGTATTTATTAATGGGTTATTGCAAATAAGACAGTTACAAGTTATAGAAAAGGTAAAGCAAAAATTATTCGTCCGTTATTCTTTAGAATTTGGTGACCGCTTACCTAAACTAAATATTGAAATACTGGATAAGGAGTATTTACCAGAATTGGTGAATCGATATTTCGAAACGATTTCTTTACAAAAAGGGCTAGATAAATTATTAATAGATTTGCCAGCTGCCATCATACAAGTTACCCTAGGACTTATATTGCTTGCTTTTTATCATCCTGTATTTATTGCCTTTGGTTTGTTACTACTTTTTTTTGTCTTGCTTATCATTCGTTTTACCTCTCCCCAAGGTTTAGCAACTGCCATGCTTGCAAGTAGTTATAAATATGGTGTAGCGGCGTGGTTGCAAGAAATTGCAAGAACGATAAAGTCATTTAAATATACAAAAGGCACATCTTTGCATATTAGCAAAACAGATGGCTTGGTAAGTAATTATTTGGATGCACGTACACAATTCTTTAGAATTCTATTAACCCAATTTTGGAGCCTTATTTCTTTTAAGGTAATCATAACTGCCCTCATGCTTACTTTAGGTTCCTATCTTTTAGTAAATCAACAAATAAATATCGGTCAATTTATTGCAGCCGATATTATTATTATCGCCATAATAGGATCCATAGAAAAACTAATTGTCAACCTAGATTCTGTATACGAAGCTTTGGTATCTGTAGAAAAATTAAGTGTCATTACAGAAGCAGAAAAGGAACAGGGCGGCAGTTTACCTTTGCCAAATAAGCAAGAAGGCGTTTCCATACAATTTAATACAGTAAGCTTTTCTTATATTGACGAATTGCCCGTTTTAAATAATATCAGTTTTACGATTGAAAAAGGAGAAATAGTTCAATTACAAGGAGAATCGGGTTCAGGCAAATCTACTATTTTACGCCTCCTGACTGGAGCCTTCACTTCATATAGTGGAAGCGTATTGTTGGATGGAATTCCGATTGGAAATTATGATTTAAAAAGTTTACGTAACCTTACGGGTATTCTTCTAGGGGGACAAGATATTTTTCAAGGAACTCTTTTACAAAATATTACTATGGGCAATGAAAGTGTCAGCCTAGATGAAGTAAATAAACTGGGACAGATTATCGGTTTAAATGAATTTGTAGAATCTTTTAAAGAAGGATATGATACGGCTTTACAGCCTGTCGGAAACAAACTTTCTGTCAACGTGCGAAAAAATATTCAATTGATGCGTGCTTTACTAGGAGAGCAAAGATTATTATTATTAAGAGATCCTTTTGAACATTTAGAGCAACCTTTCAAAAATAATATTATTGAATATATTAAAGAAAAAAAAACAGCCACGATTATTATTGCCTCACAAGATGAGCAACTAAGCAGTTATTGCGATAAATTTTTGGTGATAAATAAAAATGGTGAAATGCTCAATTAATCAGAATAAATTTAAAAAATGAGTAATTATTTAAATAGCGATGTTGAGAAATCATCTAGAATAAGCCCCCTTAGTTCTTTCAGAAAAGTATATAGAATACAGAACAAAAGCAGTATTAGGCTTTGGCTTTTGGGAATGATGCTTTTACTTTTGATCATTATGTTATTACCATGGACACAAAACATACGGGCAAAGGGGAACATCACCACTTTACGACAGGAACAAAGACCTCAAGAATTAAATACGATTATAGCAGGTCGTGTGGTAAAATGGTACGTAAACGAAGGAGATTTCGTTAAAGAAGGAGATACCATACTGCAATTGGGAGAGGTAAAAGTAGATTATTTTGATCCTAAGTTATTGGAGAGAACAAAACAGCAAATAATCGCCAAACAACAAACGATTGAGAATTATAAAAATAAAGCAAATACAACCGTTACTCAATCAAATGCCTTATCTACAGCTAGAGAATTGAAGTTGCAATCTTTGGATAATAAAATCGCTCAACAAAAATTGAAAGTGCAAACGGATGAAGCAGATATTGTTGCCTTAAACAACGAATTAACTGTTTTTAAAAGACAAATTGATGGTGCAAAAGTAATGCTTGATAGTGGTGCTATTTCCTTAAGCGATTTTGAGAAAAGAAAAGTAAATTATCAAAACGCTATTGCTAAATTGACTAGTACCAATAATAGGTTATTGCAAAACAGTCAGGAATTAATTAACCTACGTATTGAACAAAACTCTGCTGTACAAGAATATACAGACAAAATAGCAAAGGCCGAAGGTGATAGATTTACCTCCTTATCCAATGCCGCAAGTACAGAAGCAGAGGTATCCAAATTACAGAATGAATATTCTAATTATGATGCTCGTAATAAATTGTATTATATAACTGCTCCACAAAGCGGTCAAATAACAAAGGCCAAAAAAGCAGGACTAGGTGAAATGGTGAAAGAAGGAGATATGATGGTGGAGGTTGTACCAGATGAAATACAATATGCTGTAGAGATGTTTATAGAACCAATGGATTTACCGCTTATATCCAGAGGACAAAAAGTTCGATTTATATTTGATGGTTTTCCAGTAATTGTTTTTAGCGGTTGGCCGGAAAGCAGTTATGGCACTTTTGGTGGAAAAGTGGTGGCAGTAGAAACTTCGGTAAGTTTTAACGGAAAATTTAGAGTTTTGGTAACAGAAGATCCAAATGATAAAAAATGGCCTAAGCAATTAAGAATGGGAGGTGGTGCTCAAGGTATTGCGCTTTTGAATGATGTAAGAATTTATTATGAATTATGGCGAAATATTAATGGTTTTCCTCCAGAATACTATGTTGGAACTACTGAAAAAGAGAAAAGTGATACGAAAGAAAAATAACTTTACCCCGTAAATGCCTTTAAATAAATGTTTGCTAAAAATAAAATACTTTCGTTATTAATTTTTTTCTGCTATAGTAATGGTCTATTTTCTCAGAATGGTGATCAACTATTTACTGCTGAAAATTTTATTGATCAAATAAGATTATATCACCCAGTTGCCAAGCAGGCAAATATATTGATTGATAAAGCCTCGGCAGAATTATTAAGTGCTAGAGGAGGATTTGATCCCACTTTTGATTTATATGGAAGCAGAAAAACCTTTGAAGGCAAAAATTATTTTTACTATACTAATCCTGAATTAAAGATTCCTACTCCAATCGGAATAGATTTAAAAACCGGTATAGAGGACAACGGTGGTGATTTTCTTGAAAGCGAAGCAACAAGAGGTAGATCAAGTTATGTTGGAATTGAAATCCCATTGGCAAATGGCTTAATGATGGATAAAAGAAGAGCCATGTTGCAACAGGCCAAAATATTCCAAAATCAAAGCGAGCAAGAAAGATTGGTAATTTATAATGATTTATTATTTGATGCGTATACCACTTACTGGGAATGGACAGGTTCGTACCAGCTTTATAAAATTTATGCTAATTATGTGCAAGTGGCAGCAAAGCGGCTACAACTTGTGAAAATAACTTTCTCATACGGCGATCGTGCAATGTCTGATACCGTAGAAGCCAACGCTCAATTACAAAGTTTTAGATTGCTCCAGTCAGAAGCTTTGTTAGAATTAAATAATAGAACATTAGAAATGTCTGAGTACTTGTGGAGAAATGATGGAAGCCCATATCTATTACCTATCAATTTTGTACCAGACACTGTTCAATTTGAAATGCTTATTCCTTTAAAAAGTATTGATATACTAATAGAGCAAGTGGCAGAATTTCATCCAGAAATAAGATCTTTCCAATATAAACTGCAAGATCTGGCGGTAGAGCGTAAGCTAAATTTTCAAAGTCTTTTACCTGTAGCTAATGTAAGAGCAAATTTATTAAGTAGAGATTATTATATTTATAATGAAACCAACCCGGGTTTCTTGGAGAATAACTACCGATTAGGTCTTTCCATTAAAATGCCTTTACTATTTAGACAAGGGCGCGGTGAATATAGATTAACTCAACTAAAAATCAAGGAAACCAATCTTCAATTGATAGATAAAACGTGGCTTCTACAAACAAAAATACGGCAATATTATAACGAAGCATTATTGCTTCAGGATCAATTGAGAATCTCTTTAAACATGAATAGAGATTTTAATTTTTTATTAAAAAATGAAGAACTAAGATTTTTCCAAGGTGAAAGTTCCCTTTTCTTAATCAATAGTCGTGAAAACAAGGTGTTGGAAATGCAACAAAAATTAATTGAATTGAGAATTAAATACCTAAAGGCTGAATATTCTATCGATTGGGCTAGTGGAATTATTAGGTGATGGAATTTTTGATTTAATAATTTTTTTTTAATTGATGGAGAACATTTAAAATTAAGAAAGATTGTTTTTTGCTGTTTTTAAATTCTAATAAAGGATATCCACGATTACAGTGTGAAAAACTAAAATTTTTGTAGATATTGAACAATAGTAGGAAACGTACTGGAAAACTAAAACAGTTAAAACTGAAATAAAATAACGTATTTAAATAAAACGATCATTATTTTATGATAAAAAACAAAATTTAGAATTCATTTACTTCGATGATTTAAAAGTAAAAAAATGTAAAGCTTAAAAGTAAGAGCGATTTATTTTTATAATTCGATTTAAGTGATTAAGAATTAATTAACTTATCATACTCCATCGAGCTTGACTCTAGCAATAAATAATTCTAGTATTGATCATACCAACTAAATTTATTTTGAATAATAGATGATTTCTCCTTTCTCAAATACTCTAAAAATGACATGGAAACAGGAGAATGTTTTTTAGCTTTTAGCCAAATTAAGCTCCACATAGTTTTTATCGGCAGCCCTTTAAGTGGAATTATTTGCAATTCTTTATTATGCAATTCATTTCGCAATCCTATCAATGGCATAATGGAATAACCCAAGCCAGCCAGTAATGCTTGTTTTACAGCTTCATTTGATGTAAGCTCTATCTTTTTGAGTATGGAAATATGATTGCTTTCTATAAAATTCTCCATGGTTTGTCTGGTTCCTGACCCCATTTCTCTGAATATAAGTGGTAAGGTTTCTAGTAATTCTTTAGCATCAATCCCTTTTTTTAATTGAGAATTAGAATCACCTACCAAATACAATTTATTTTGAAGTAAATCCAATTTTTCAATGTTAAGAGTTGTAGGCAAAATTGATACAAGAGCAAAATCAACCTCATTGCTATCCAAACTCTCTATTACTTTATTTTTATTGGTAACATCCATCATTAGTTCAATACCGGAATGTTTTTTCATAAAATCTGCAAGAAACAAAGGCATAATATATTTTCCAGTGGACACCACCGAAATTTTCAATCTACCTGTCAATTTGCCATTGTATGCAGATGTTTTATAGTTAATAGCATAGACTTGATTAATTATGTTTTCGGCAGATTCAGCAATATCACGTCCAAAATCGGTAATGTAAATCTTACGACCGACTACCTCTGATAAAGGTATTTCAAACTGATTTTGAAAATTTTTAAGTTGAATGGAAACAGCTGGTTGGGTTAAATGCAACTCCTCAGCTGCCTTTGTTATACTTTTTGTCTGAACAATTTTAAGAAATATCCTAAGTTGGTTTAATGTATAATTCATAAAAATTATTTATCAGTATCAATACAATTATAAATAAAAACTTACGAATTAATATGTTGAGATTAGCGCGATTAAAACCTAACTAAAATTAAATGACAAAAATAACTGTAGCAAAAGGCGACGGCATTGGTCCAGAAATTATGAATGCCACTTTAGACATAATTTTAAAAGCAGGAGCGGCCATTGAAATCGAAGAAATTGAAGTTGGTGAAAAGGTTTATCTAGGCGGTAACACATCTGGAATTGCATCAGAATCATGGGAAACAATAAGAAGAAATAAGATTTTTTTGAAGGCGCCTATTACTACTCCACAGGGCGGAGGTTACAAAAGTTTAAATGTAACCACTCGAAAATTTCTTGGACTGTATTCTAATGTTCGCCCGTGCATGAGTTTACATCCATTTGTAAGCACAAAACATCCAATAATGGATATAGTGATTGTAAGAGAAAATGAAGAAGACTTATATGCTGGTATTGAACATCAACAAACAGATGAAGTAGTACAATGCCTAAAATTAATAAGCCGACCTGGCTGTGAAAAAATTGTGCGATACGCTTTTGAATATGCAAAGCAACAAAACAGAAAAAAGGTTACTTGTTTTACTAAAGATAATATCATGAAACAAACAGACGGTTTGTTTCATCAAGTGTTTGACGAAATAGCTAAAGAATATCCTGAAATCGAGAATGAACATTGGATAATAGATATAGGAGCAGCAAAAATGGCAGATACTCCAGAAGTTTTTGACATTCTGGTAATGCCAAATTTATATGGCGATGTACTTTCCGATATAGCTGCTCAAATTACAGGTTCTGTAGGTTTAGCTGGGTCGGCAAATATTGGAGAAGAGTGTGCCATGTTTGAAGCCATTCACGGATCTGCACCAAGAAGAGCTGGGCAAAATGTAGCCAATCCATCGGGCTTGTTGCAAGGAGCAATAATGATGCTGAACCACATAGGGCAAACAGAAATTGCTGAAAAAGTACAAAATGCATGGCTTAAAACCATTGAAGACGGCATACATACTTACGATATTTACAAAGAAGGAATCAGCAAACAAAAAGTTAGTACTAAAGAATTTGCCGAAGCTATCATTGCAAATCTTGGTCAGAAACCTTCCATTTTAAAATCTGTAAACTATTCGAAAAATACTGCATTAAATCTTCCAAAATACAAACGGAAACCTTCTGCAAAAAAAGAACTTGTAGGCGTAGATATATTTGTTCATTGGTCTGAAAGCAATCCAAATGACTTAGCCGATAAAATGAAAAAGATAGAATTTAATGGAATTAAACTTTCTATGATAACAAATAGAGGAATTAAAGTTTGGCCTGATGGTTTTAAAGAGACTTTCTGTACCGATCATTGGAGATGTAGGTTTAAGCCAAATGTAGATTCAGAAATTACGAAAGAAAATATTATCGAATTGTTGAAAAATGCAATGACAGAAAATATTGATACTATAAAAACAGAAAATCTATATGAGTTTGACGGTAAAGCTGGATATTCATTGGGTCAAGGGCAGTAATTCATAATTTAAATAAAATGGTAAACCTAGTAATTTATTTAAAAATAAAATTTGATGCAAAGGACTTAATAAAATTTTTACTAATTGAAAAATTAATTGCATCGGGATCTATTGACCAAAACAATATTTCTTACAGAATGGAAAATGAAATTTTTACAGAAGGATTTTATAGTGTAATAACAGCCCAAACTAAGTACCTTTTGTTTAGTGAAATTGTAAAAGCAATCGAGCAAAAAATCGGTGAAGAAGTGCCAATTCATGCAACGCCGATTGTTGGTTCCAGCAATGCTTTCGATCAGGAGATAAGAATAAATACCAATTCAGTTTAAAAGCAAAAATTATTTAAAACAAAAATTTGAATCCAATAAATAGGAGATAGAATGTAAAATTCTTAAAAAAAAATTTGGTAGAAGTGAAAAATAATAAAACCATTAAAAGAGAAAAAGTAAAAAATCTAAATGGATTCAAAAAGTATAATTTAACTACTTTAATCAATTAAATCTTAAGTATAAAAAGCGGAAGTCCTTTGTAAGGGTTGATGCAGAAATGAAGATAAAAGAAATGATATCTATTTAAGTTTTGTAGTGATAGTATTATTTTGGATGTTAGATTTTAGATAAAAAGATTTACACGATAGTAAGTTTTGGTATCACTCAAAATTATAATAGGCATTATTGAGATTAAATTGCCTTCAATTAAAATGAAATTAGGCGATCAAAAAACAAAAATTAAAACGATTAAATAATAACTTTTTAGCGATTGGCAACCGTGAAATATCAATGAATATTTTTTTAAGTAAAATTTAGTTTCATCAGAACAAAAAAATCAATTTTTGAGAACGATTGGCAAAGGATGATAAAACATCTTTTAAAAGAATTCCTCTACCTAAAAAGAATAGTAAAAAACTAAAAAAAATAATGAGTGTTGCAGAAGAAAAAGGTTCAAAATTTAAAATTAATTCGGATGTTATTATTCAGTTTTTTAAGTAAAAATGTTTGAAGGAAGAAATTTGCTAATTGCAACCAAACACGAAAAAGAAAAAGTAATTTCTCCTATTTTAGAAAAAGCGTTGGGGGTAAAATGCATTGTGGCTCCCAATTTTGATACAGATGAATTAGGTACTTTCACTGGTGAGGTTGAGAGAAAAGATGATCCCATAACTACAGCAAGAAATAAATGTTTATTGGCGATGCAATTGGCAGAGTGTGATATGGCAATTGCAAGTGAGGGATCTTTTGGTTCTCATCCCTATATTCCATTTGTAAGAGCAGACGACGAAATTTTGCTATTCATCGATAAGAAAAATGATTTAGAAATAGTGGTTAGAGAGCTTAGTACTGAAACAAATTTCAATGGTTCTGAAATAAAATCAGAAAAAGAATTGCGAGACTTTGCAGATGCCGCACTGTTTCCAACCCATGGTTTGATTGTCAGAAAGCAAAAAGACGATTATTCGGAAATTAAAAAGGGCATATCAGATTGGGAAACATTAATAGAGGTTTACCGTCATTTTAGCAAATTGGATGGGCATGCTTATATTGAAACCGATATGAGAGCTTTGTATAATCCTACACGAATGAAAATTATCGAAAGAGCTGCTCAAAAATTAGCTGAAAAGATAAACTCTCAATGCCCAGAATGCAATTATCCAGGTTTTGGAGTGATGGATATTAAAGAAGGTCTTCCCTGTGAATTATGTAATTTTCCGACCCGTTCGACTTTAAGTTTTATTTATATCTGTCAGAAATGTGCTTATAGAAAAGAAGAAAAATATCCGAACGGGAAAACAAAAGAAGATCCACGGTATTGCGATGTTTGTAACCCATAAACAAAAAAATTTTGATAACTACAGATCTTGAAAGAGCAAAAAAAGTTTTAATACAAAACGAACTAATTGCTATTCCGACCGAAACAGTTTATGGTATAGCAGGTAATGCTTTCAGCGAAACCGCTATAAAAAAAATATTTGAATTAAAAAAGAGACCGCATTTTAATCCTTTAATTGTTCATATAAAATCGACTGAATATTTGTTGGAGATAGTAGAGAGCATACCGCTAATAGCACAAAAATTGGCATCTGCTTTTTGGCCAGGACCGCTTACATTAGTTCTGAAAAAAAATGAAAAGATTCCTGCAAGTGTTACCTCTGGAAAAGACACGGTTGCTGTAAGAGTACCTAATCATAAATTGACTTTGGATCTCTTGCAACAATTGGATTTCCCATTAGTTGCGCCGAGTGCTAATCCATTTGGATCCATCAGTCCTACAAGTGCATTACATGTTTCTAATTATTTTGGAGAAAAACTTAGTGTGATTTTGGATGGAGGAATTTGCGAAAAAGGAATAGAATCTACTATCATTGGATTTGAAAATGAGCAACCAGTTTTGTACAGACATGGTTCTTTGTCAATTGAAGAAATAGAAAAAGTGGCTGGGCCATTGATTATACGAACTAAAGAAAACGTCGAACCAAATGCACCAGGCATGCTATCAAGACATTACGCTCCCGAAACTAAAACCTATCTTACAAGCAAATTGATGAATATGATTGAACGATTTGAAGGAAAGAAAATAGGTGTTCTTGTTTTTAAAAATAAAGTTTTAGATTCAAGAATTAGTTATGTAGAAGTTTTGTCGTCCAATGGTAATTACGAAGAAGCAGCAAGCAATTTATATGGTGCAATGCATCGTTTAGATCAATTTGAACTGGATATTATTTTAGCTGAAAAACTTCCTGATCACGACTTGGGCAAAACGATTAACGATCGTCTTGAACGGGCATCAAAAAACAAGGAATGAAAACCATAATTCGAAATGCTTTTCATGTAAATGAAGGTAGTATTACAAAAAAGGATATTCTTTTATCAAATGATAGAATCGAAAAAATTCAATCAGAGATTAGTCTAAACGCTAATTCTTCCTATCACGAGATCGATGCAGAAGGTCTTTATTTATTTCCAGGAATTATTGATGATCAGGTTCATTTTCGTGAACCAGGTTTAACCCATAAAGGCACAATTTATACGGAATCAAAAGCCGCAGTGGCTGGAGGAATTACCTCTTTCATGGAAATGCCAAACACCATTCCCAATACTCTAACTCAAGAATTATTAGAAGATAAATATGTTATTGCAGCAAAAAACTCTTTAGCAAATTATTCTTTTTTTATGGGAATAAATAAGGATAATTTAGAAGAGGCATTAAAGACCAGCATAGAAAATGTATGTGGAATTTCGGATGATGGACTTTATTTTAATAATGATGAAGGAATTTTAGCTAATTATCCTGAATTTTTAGAAATACTTTTTTCGAGAACAGAAACGCTGGTTGCTTTACACTCTGAAAATGAAGCCATCATTAAGAGTAATTTAAATAAATACAAAATAGAGTTTGAAGATAATATTCCATTTAAACTGCATTCACTTATAAGAAGTGAAGAAGCATGTTTGACGGCAACCAAAAGTGTTTTAGAAATTGCAAAAAAACATAATAACCGACTTCATTTATTGCATATTTCAACATTAGCCGAAGCAAATTTATTTGAAAACATACTTCCAGTTTCCCAAAAAAGAATTACAGCCGAAGCGTGTGTTCACCATCTTTATTTTTCGGATAAAGATTATGAAAAACTAGGAGCTAAAATTAAGTGGAACCCATCTATTAAAACTGAAGCAGATAAGAATGGATTATTAGCTTCCTTAATTAATAACAAATTAGATATTATAGCCACAGATCATGCTCCACATACTATAATGGAAAAAAATGGAAATTATTTTGAAGCTTTATCTGGAGGTCCTTTGGTACAACATTCACTGTCAACCATGCTTGAACTTTATCATCAAAGTAAAATAAGCTTAGAAAAAATCGTTGAAAAAATGTGTCATCATGTTGCAGAAATATATAAAATTAAAGAAAGAGGGTACCTGCGCGAGGGTTATTATGCTGATTTAGTTTTAGTTGATTTGAATAAACCTTGGAAAGTTAGTTCAGAAAATATTTTATACAAATGCAAGTGGTCACCATCGGAAAATCAAGTTTTCCAAAGCCAAGTAGTGAAAACAATAGTAAATGGTAATTTAGTTTACGAAAATGGAAAATTCAACGAAAACAAAAATGGGATGAGATTGAAATTTTCAAAAATTAGATAGATTTAGAAATTGGCAAATCAACCTAAACTCAATTTTACACAGAAAATTATTTTTTACAAAGCCTAATAATGGAAACAAAATCGTTCTTTGATGGTAAATTTCTTTTAATCATTTTTAAGATTGCGAAATAATTTAGCTTTAAATATTTTTATGAAAGCGATATCAAACTATTTGATTTTTTGATGTTATGTTAAGATTATTTAATTGAGTAAATAGCTAAAAAAGCACATTATTTTTAATACCTATCGAGAAACAACTTTATGAATTTAGACCTGCTAATAGAAAATCTTACTAACCCAGCACTGTTATTTTTCGTGCTTGGTATTATTTCGGTTTATCTAAAAAGCGACCTAGAAATACCACCTAATTCATCTAAATTTATTTCTCTTTATTTGCTTTTTGCCATCGGTTTCAAAGGAGGTCAAGAATTATCTCACGAAGCCTTTACAAGTGAAATTATATGGTCGATATTATTTGGTATTGGCATTTCACTTTTTATCCCGTTTTATACTTTTTTTATTTTAAAAAAGAGGTTAAACGTATTTGATTCAGGAGCGGTAGCAGCAGCGTATGGTTCAGTAAGTGCTGTTACTTTTGTTACCGCAGTTTCCTTTTTAGAAATACAACAGCTAAATCTTAACGGTCATATGGTGGCAATTATGGCTTTAATGGAGTCACCAGCGATTATTATCGGGATATTATTAATTTCCATTTACAACAAAGATGAATCGAAAATAAATAAACGTTCTATTATAAATCATTCCTTAACCAATGGTAGTGTGCTTCTGATTCTTGGAAGTTTAGCCATAGGATACCTAGCTAGTGCTAAGCAAGCAGAGGGAATTAAACCTTTTACAAATGATCTTTTTAAAGGATTTCTTGCTATTTTTCTCTTAGATATGGGAATCACTAGCGGCAGAAAGTTAAAATCTTTCTTTGCATTTGGGTGGTTTCCGTTTTTGTTTGCCATTATTATTCCATTGTTAAATGGATGTTTTTTTGCATGGTTAAGTTTTATTGTAACGGCAGATACAACCGATAGATTTATGTTTGCAGTTTTGGCTGCAAGTGCTTCTTACATTGCAGTACCAGCAGCAATGAAAATTTCTGTCCCGAAATCTAATCCCGGTTTGTATTTACCTATGGCTTTAGCCATCACTTTTCCAATAAATATTACTATCGGTATGCCCTTGTACTTTTTTATTGTCCAAAATTATTAAGGAAATTTTATTTTATGTGGATGTAAGTTTG
>JBBQYA010000076.1:0-13780 GCA_038209155.1 Sphingobacteriales bacterium
TTTTCAACAATTTCTTTTGCTTTTTTTACTATTAAATTCCGTCTGTAATCTATGGCATATTTTGTAATAAAATAAACGAGTAAACCTGTTAAAGTACTAATTATTGCGGAGCCTATAACTAAAATATATCCGATTTGTGAAGCATTACCAATCAAATTTTTGAATTCGAATTTAATGTCAGTTTTAATAAATAATGCACCAACTTTATAACTCAACAACAACAGAAATGGACTCGTCAAAGGGTTTGAAATAAATGCAGCCGAAATTGCCGCTACAATATTAAACCTAAAAATTTTATACATCATTAATGATAATATGGTACTTAATCCAAATGTAGGAAATACACCCCAAAAAGCACCAATAGCAGCTCCCAGTGCAATTTCGTGAGAGCTTCCTCTTGCATTAAATACTTTTAAAAAGTTAATTCTGATTTTTCGGAAAATAGTTGAGATAATGTTTTTCTTCTTTTCTAAATTCATTTTGAAAATATCAAAACAGGTACTTTGGTTGAATAAGTTAACTCTGCAGACTTACTTGATAAAAATATACTTTTAAAAAAATCTTTTTCTTGATTAGTAAACAAGATCAAAAGTTCAGGTTTTGATTTGTTTACATAGTTTTCTATTTTTTCTATTAGAGATAATTCCAAATTATTTGTTTGAATACTTAATTTTATATTTTTGAATTGTGCCGTATTAAATAATTCTTTATTATTTTCAAATTTCTTTTTACCTAATTCAAAAGTTGAATAATGTAGAACTTCTAAATTCATAGAAATTTCTTTAGAAAGTTTTGAAATCCTTTTAACTTCTTTTTTTACATTTTCAAAATCAGATAAATAAATAGCTTTTTTCAAAGTTTTAGCTTTATAATGGCTTGGTATTACCATTAAAGGAACTTTAGAATTATTCACCAGATAGGAAGTATGAGTACCGATAACTTTTCTAAGTATGCCACCACCCTGAGTAGCAATACAGATAAAGTCGCTTTTGTTTTTCCTTGCAAATTCTATCATGTCTTTCTCGCTAGAACTACAATTTTTTACAGCAAATTTTATTTTGCTGAATTCACCTACTTCTTTGCCAAAAGAAGAATAAACAAACTTTTCAAGTTTAGCTGAAAAATGCTTTATTTTTTCTCTTTTATACCTATCAAAAAATGCATCATTCCAAAGTATAGGCCGCAAAATGTGGATGGCATGATAGAAAACAACTTCTACATTTTTAGATTTCTTTGCAAGATTATTAGCAAATCTAATTGCTCCTTTTGAGTTTTCCGAAAAATCGGTGGTGACCAAGAGTTTCATTTTTTAAACTTAGTTAATATCGTTCATAGATTTACCATCTTTCTGCCATTCATCCATATTTTTCATTGTCGTGATAACAATACCTTCTAATGCTTCATTTGTTAAAAAAGACTGATGCGCTGTTATTAAAACATTACTAAATGTTGTAAGCAAAGCTAATGTATCATCTTCAAGAATTCTTAAACTATGATCATAAAAAAAGATGCCTTTTTCATTTTCGTAAACATCCATACCAAATGAACCGATTTTTCCACTTTTTAAACCTTTTATTACTGATTGGGTATTAACGATTCCACCTCTTGCTGTATTTATTAGCATCACACCATCTTTCATAATTGAAATTTGATGCTCGTCTATTAAGTATTTTGTTTCTTTATTTAATGGAAGGTTCAGGCTAACAATATCAGATTGGCGACAAAGATCATCAAGAGAAGTATAGTTTAATTCATAATTTTTTTGAAGATCATTATTTTTAATAGTATCGTAAGCAATCAAACTACAACCAAAGCCATGAAGTATTTTTGCTAAAACAGCACCTATTTTTCCAGTTCCAATTATTCCAACCGTTTTACCGTTTAAATCAAATCCAGTCAAACCACCTAAACTAAAATCATGACGTTTTATTCGATTATCGGCTATGATAAGTTTTCTGTTTAATGCTAAAATCATAGCCACAGTATGTTCGGCGATGGCATAGGGTGAATATTCTGGAACATTAGCAACTTTTATTTTCAATTCTTCTGCTTTTTGAATATCTATATGGTCATAACCTACGGAGCGAGAAGCAATAAATTTTACGCCATATGAATGAAGCAATTTTAATACTTCTTCATTGACCATATCCGAAGTGAAAATGGCAATTGCATCAAAATTTTTTGCTAGATGAGCAGTTTCTTTTGAAAGTTGTTCTTCGAAATAAAAAAGCTCATGATGGCTATTTTTTATTTTTTCAAAAAAAGGTCTGTCGAAATTGTGGATGCTATATAGTGCTATTTTCATTTTTATTATAAATTTTAATGCTTCTGAAGCCTGATTTTAGATTTTTAAAAGATTGTTTATACCAATTAGGGGTTTGTGTAGTTTTGGATTTACACCATAAACCCAGCCATATTTATATTGGTGATTTGTTTTTTTGAGGATAATTGTAAGGCTGAATTTAAGCTAGAATTTGCTACATATTGAAAAGGTTTAAAATTTCATATTTTAATAAAAACTTTTTTGATAAAAATTAATGCTTTTGATTAGAATTAAAAAAATATTCTTTTCCCTTAAGCCAAACAAAAACCTCTCTCCCCAAACAAAAATTTCCTAAATCAAAAACTAGTGTATATTTTTAGACATGAAGAAATGCTACACTACCTTGTTGTTTCTCTTTTCGATTATTGGTTTAAACGCTAATGCTCAGAACGTAATTAATACGCCTGGATCTGAATTCTCAGGCATGGGAAATGCCACAATCGCCGTTTCGGATATGTGGAGCATACAGAAAAACCAAGCTGGGCTTGGTAGAGTTAATGAAATAAGTATCGGATTGGCGTATGAAAATAAATTTACAATAAAAGAACTAAGCTCCAGAGCTGTAATTTTTGTACTTCCTGTTTCCAAAAATGTGTTTGGATTGAGTTTTAATGATTTTGGTTTCGACCTTTTCAAGCAACAGAAAATAGGAATTGCTTATGCTAGAGCTTTTAACGAGAAAATTTCTTTCGGTTTTAAATTGAACTATCTTTCCATAAGAGTTCTGGAATATGGAAATGCCAGCATTGTAACAGCCGATTTGGGTTTGATTTACAAACTTTCTGAAAAATTTTCCTTAGGTGCACACATTCAAAATCCTAGTTCGCAAAAATTTACAGAGGCAGATGAGAATATTATTCCAACTTCCATTAATGCTGGTTTTTCTTATCAACCCTCGCAAAAAGTAAGTGCAAATATTGAAGTTCAAAAAGATTTGGATCAAGATCCGATTTTACGAGCCGGAATATCTTATCGGCCGGTAAAAATATTGGCTTTAAGAGGCGGTGTATCTGGCGAACCATTTAATTATTATTTCGGCTTTGGATTATTGTTAAATAATTTCAGAATAGATTTAGCAAGTACATCGCATCCAGTTTTAGGATTTTCTCCACAAATGAGCCTTTCCTATGCTTTCAACTAAAAGAGTTTTCTACACTGGATTATTATTTTTTTTGTTTCAGTTTACATTAGTTTCTACCTCTGATGCTCAAAAAGAAATAGAGGACAATGATATTAAAATGATTATTGAAGATCTCGCCGAGCAATTAGGAGAGGATTATGATTATAGTGCACTCTTTGTTCAGTTGCAGTTTTTCAAAGACAATCCACTTAATTTAAACAAGGCAAATGAAACTGATTTATTTAATTTAGTATTACTAAATAGTTTACAAATAGTTGCACTACAGGAACATATTAAGATAAATGGAAAATTAATTAATATTTTGGAATTACAATCAGTTGATTTTTTCGATTTAAGAACTATCCGTTCTCTCCTACCATTTATTTCTATTAATAGTTCTAATTCTTTAGCAAATCTTACAATTTCAAAATTATATAAAGAAGGAAGGAATGAATTTTTTCTCAGAGGAACACAAATTTTGGAAGATCAAAGAGGATATAATATTCCTGCCGATGATACAGCTAGAAGCAGGTATTTAGGAAGTCCACAAAAAATCTTTACTAGATATCGTTACACCTATGGTAATACGATTAGTGCTGGATTTACAGCTGAAAAAGATGCTGGTGAACAGTTTTTAAGAGGAGCTCAAAAAAATGGTTTTGATTATTATACCGGACATTTATTTTTTAGAAATGTAAATCGTTTTACCAGTATTGCTATTGGTGATTATGAATTAAGATTAGGTCAAGGCGTAGCACTTTCTTCTGGATTAACTTTTGGAAAAAGTGTAGATATTATGACAGTTGAAAGACAAAATACTGGTTTAAGGCCTTATACATCAGTAAATGAGGTTTCATTTTTTCGAGGAGCCGCAAGTACCATTCGTTTTGGTAAATTCTTCTTAACGGGTTTTTATTCCAATAGAAATCAAGATGGTAGTTTTGCAGTGGATACAGGTTTAAATCAACAAGAAACTTTTATTACTTCCTTTTCTGAATCTGGATTTCATAGAACTAGATCAGAAATTGCAAGGCAAAGAAGTGTAAATGTTGAAACTTATGGAGGAAATTTAAATTATAGAATCAGAAGATTTTCCATTGGATTTACAGGCTTTTCTGCCGTATTGGGAAATGCAATTAAACCAACTCCTCGTTTGTACAATCGTTTTGCTTTTTCTGGTAAACGAAATACTGTTTTTTCTCTAGATTATACGTACACCTATCAAAATCTACATTTTTTCGGTGAATTTGCTAAAAGCCAAAACGGTTCTAATGCCTTTGTGAATGGATTATTGATGGCAGTAGATCCAAAATTAACTTTAGCTTTTGTTTATAGAAATTATGACAAAGCTTATCAAACACTATTTAATGGTGGTTTTGCAGAAAGTAGTAATGCAGTAAATGAAAAAGGGTTTTTTTCTGGATTTAAATATGTGTATTCCAAACGATATGAATTTTCTGGTTTTGTAGATGTGTATAAGTTTCCTTATTTGAGGTTTTTAGTTGATGCACCTTCCAATGGCCATGATGGAACAGTACAATTCACCTACAGCCCAAGTAGACAATTAAAAATGTTGTGGAGAGCTAGATACGAGCAGAAACAAAGAAATAAACCAAATAATGATGATTTTACTAATGAAGTAATCAATACCTATTTGCGAAATTTTAGATATCAAATTGATTATAAACCCGAAGGAGTTTTTTCTTTTAGAAATCGTATTGAGTTTAGTTCATTTAATTTTGAAAAAGGAGAAAAAAGTAGGGGTTTTATGATGTATCAAGATGTTGGATTTAACCATCCCAAATTTCCAATTTCTTTTGATGCACGTTTTCTTTTATTTGATACAGACGATTTTAATTCTAGAATTTATGCCTACGAAAACGACGTTCTTTATGCCTATTCGATCAGTGTTTTAAGCGATCAAGGAACTCGATATTATTTAAATGCAAAATACAATGTAGCAAGAGGTTTTGATTTGTATGCACGCTATTCCAGAATTATAAAACAAGGTATAGATACCTTTGGAAGTGGTTTAGATTTAATTGAAGGCAACAGTAGAAGCGAGATTAAAGTGCAATTGCGATTGGTTTTTTGATATAATTAATTTAAAGTAATTGAATTGATTATATTAATCTTTTTTTTTAAAAACCAAAAAAAAGATACATCTCTTACAAAATGTATCATTTCCTTTTACAAAAAAAATAAAAACTTATTTACCAATCATTGCAATACTTCTTTTTACAAAATCTGTAAGGTCTTTTCCCTTTAACATATTTTGTGCAAGTAAAGCTAAATCAGTTAATTGCTTCACCAATTCTATTTGTTTATTGCTTTCTGTTTCAGCTAATATTTGAGAAACTAAAGGATGATTGCTATTGATTACCATATTATAACTGTCCGGTAAATTTCCAAAAATATTCATTCCACCACCCATCATTTGTTGCTCCTTCATTCTTCGCATAAACTCAGATTGAGTAATAATCACTGGTTGATCTTTTTCACTTAAACTTTCAAATGAAACTTGAAATTTACCTGCTGGTAAAACTCCTTCAATCACTGGTTTTAATTTATCCTCTTCTTCTTTTGTTAATTTAGAAGGTAAACTTTCCTCTTTATTTATCAGCTTATCAATCGTATCACTATCTACTCTTGCAAAACTTATTTTATCATATTTCTGCTCTAGTTTTGTAGTAATATGACTTGCCAACGGACCTCCCAAACTTAATACCTTATATCCCCTATCGGTAGCCGAAGAAACAAATGAATGTTGCTCATCTGCATCAGAAGTATATAAAACGACAGTCTTTTCGTCTTTGTCTGTTTGTGTTGGCTTTACTTTTTCCAAAAATTCATCGAAGGTGTAAAATGCTTTTTCATCATCTTGGTACAAAGCGAATTTTGACCCTTTATCAAAAAACTTTTCATCAGAAAGCATTCCATATTGAATAAATAATTGAATGTCATTCCATTTCTTTTCAAAATCTGGTCGATCATTTTTAAACATATCTTCCAATTTGTCAGCTACTTTTTTAGTAATGTGACTGGCAATTTTTTTCACATTTGCATCACTTTGCAAATACGAACGAGAAACATTTAAAGGAATATCTGGAGAATCTATTACACCATGTAATAAGGTAAGAAAATCTGGAACAATCTCTTCTACAGAATCTGTTATAAAAACTTGATTACTATATAATTGAATCTTATTTTTTTGAACTTCGAAATTATTTTTCAATTTAGGGAAATACAATATTCCAGTTAGATTAAATGGATAATCTACATGCAAATGAATATGGAATAATGGCTCCTCAGCAAATGGATATAATTCTCTATAAAAAGAAGAATAATCCTCTGGTTTTAATTCAGATGGTGCTTTTGTCCATGCAGGTTTTGTGTTATTAATGATATTATCTTTTACCACTTTGACCTCTACTCCTTCTGCATCTTTTTCTGTTTCTTCTGTGGTACCAAAAATGATATCGACAGGTAGAAACTTGCAATATTTATTTAAAATAGTAGATAATCTACTTTCTTCTAAAAACTCAGTGCTATCTTCCGCAACATGCAAAACGATATCAGTTCCACGTTCAGTTTTTTCAATTTCTTCAATAGTAAAATTAGGACTACCATCGCATTCCCATTTTACTGCAGGAGAATCTTTGAAAGATTTTGTCAAAATTTCCACATTGGCTGCCACCATGAAAGAGGAATAAAATCCTAGTCCAAAATGACCTATGATTGCATTGCTATCACCTTTATCTTTATATTTTTCAACAAATTCCTCAGCTCCAGAAAATGCAATTTGATTAATGTATTTCTCAATTTCTTCTTGAGTCATTCCAATTCCATTATCTCTAATAGTAATAGTTTTAGCTTCTTTGTTTAAAATTACTTCAACTTTCAGCGCACCTAATTCACCTTTAAATTCACCAATTGAACTTAAAGTCTTTAATTTTTGAGTGGCATCTACTGCGTTCGAAACTAATTCACGAAGAAAAATTTCGTGATCAGAATACAAGAATTTCTTTATTACCGGAAAAATATTTTCCGTTTGCACATTTATCGTTCCTGACTGCATAATTTATGATTTGTTTTGCATGCAGTTTACAAACCTAATGCCATCAGGTTTAGAAGTGACAAATTGGCAATCCAAGAAAAACTATTTTTATTTTTTAAAAAAAAAGAAAAAAAATCAGATGAAAAATATTTAGTCAGCCATTAACTCTTCCAATTCTGATAATTGAACGGTTTTAGTATAATGCAAAATCATTCTGCACAAAGTATTCGGATCAAATGGTTTTAGAATAATATCACTAGCTCCTGCATGAAAAACTTTGTTTCTTATTTCTCCAGGAATGCTGGCTGTAAGTGCAACAATTGGTAAAGTTACCTTATTGTTTCTCATGGCTCTGGTAGCTTCGTATCCATCCATTATAGGCATGTGCATATCCATGAGAACTATTAAATGTCGATTTACATCCAACATATCCAACGCTTCTTGTCCATTTCTTGCAACTTCTGTCACCGCTCCCCAATTTTCCAAAAACTTTTGAGCTACCAAAATATTCATTTCATTATCCTCCACCAAAAGCACTTCAATTCCGATTAATGGTTTAATACTTAAATGTATAATTTCATTTTCTACTGTTTTAACTTCTTCTTTAATTATTCCAAAGACACGGAATTTTTGTTCGAAATAAAACTCAGTACCTACACCTACTTCGCTATTTATTTCTAGTTCAGAATTTTGCTCCTGCAATATTCGTTTGCAAATTGCTAATCCTAAACCTGTTCCGCCATAGCTTCTGCTTGTTGAAGAATCCGCCTGAACAAATCGTTCGAAAATGATTTTTTGTTTATCTTTAGAAATACCAATACCAGTATCTTTTATAGAAAACCGAATCGTTAAATATTCATGATTGCAATTCAATAATTCTAATTTCAATTTTACTTCACCTTCTTCTGTAAATTTAATTGCATTATGAACCAAGTTAGTAAGCACCTGCCCTATTCTGGTCGGATCGCTAATTACAGTATTTTGTAAATCTTCATCTATTTCTAATAAAAGGGCTATCCCTTTATCATCTGATTGAGTTTTCAAAACTGCAACTGTATTTTTGGCTAATTCTCTAAGATTAGTTTCGATTTCTTCAAAATTAATTTTTCCCGATTCTATTTTATTAAAATCTAAGATATCATTCACCACAGAAAGTAAATTGTTGGCAGAAAATAGCATTAAACTCAGTTGTTCTTTCTGATCACTTCTTGGATTGTTTCTGATTAATAAATGAGTCATTCCAACTACAGAATTCAATGGAGTTCTAATCTCATGTGACATAGTAGATAAAAAATCTGATTTTGCTTGTGAAACTTGTTCAGCGGATTTTTTTGCCTGTTCTAAGGTATCTGTAAATCGGTAAAAAAGAATAATAGATTGAACTGAAAAGAATAAAATATATCCAGCAAAAACATAAATTTTATTTGGATCAATTAATCCAAAATAGTTAATGCTAATAGTTGTAAACACACCTAAAAGTATTAATAAACCAATTATAGAAAATTTAGCATTTTGTCTATTATTTTTTACCGCTTGTACATAGACATAAAATGTATAAGACAAATAGATAAACATTCCAGAGAGAAATATAGGTATTGTTTGAGTGAAATATAGTGGAGAAGTAATTGCGGTAATTAAGGCAAAAACTACGCAAATCACAAAAATGGAATTGATTATAGGCTTATGAATTTCATTTGGATATAAATATCGTGTGTATAGAGTAAAAGTCAATACACTTAAAAACAAAGATAAATACTCTAAATGAATGGTTAAAGACCAATTCAAATCTGGCAAAACTGAGTGGAGGGAATAATATCCCGAACCAACTATTCTGAAACTATAAAAAATACTAAAAAGAGCAAAAAACAGTATGGATTTATCTTGTCTTTTGAATAAAAATAAAGCTAAGAAAAACAAACCTGACATAATCATACACCCAGCTATGATAAAATCAGATCCTAATTGTTTGTTGTGATTAATCATTAAAACATCTCTTTTTCCGATTATTAAATTATGCATCGTTCCACCTTTGGAATGATGAAAATTAGAAACTTGTAAAAGTAGGTTTATCGTATCTATGTTATTTGGTAATTCAATGGTTTTATTTAACCAATGAGGAACGGAGGTTTCTTTATTTTTTCCAACTTCTCCGTTTTTTGAAACTATTTTTCCGTTTATAAAAAGTTTATAAGCAGAGTAAGTGTCTGGAATTTGGATAGCAAGGTCTTGATTGTTTCCAGAAAATAAAACTTTTAGTTTGTAGGTTGCATAACCAGTCCCTTGTAATTCTTTATGATTGTGAATGGTTTCATTCCATAAAGACGGAAAATGAATATAGGCAATTTGCTTAGGCGATGCAGATTCTTCTGTTCTAAGTTCATTCCAATAAAATTCCCATTCACCTTCCAATGATTGATTTTTTAGATTAAAATCAGTTGTACGAAGGTCAATAAGTCCTTTTTTAGCTGTTCTGAAAGAATTGTCTTTTGCTAATAAAAAATTAAAAGCAAAAAGTAAAACAAACAGAAAAGCAATTTTAATGCGAAATTGAGTATTCAAAGTAGTATAAAATGATGTTAGAATCATTTAAGATTTTCACCTCTATACGAATTGAAATTGAATAAGTTCTGGAAAAATGTTTTTGGGTTTTAACGGAATCTGTATAAAACCGCTTGTAAATTTTAATTCAAAAAAAAGCTAAAAATT
This sequence comes from Sphingobacteriales bacterium, assembly GCA_038209155.1. GTDB lineage: Bacteria > Bacteroidota > Bacteroidia > Sphingobacteriales > Sphingobacteriaceae > JBBQYA01. The sequence goes on from JBBQYA010000076.1 coordinate 10,207, forward strand.
AGTTTGTTGTAGCTTTAAAATAAAATTTTTTCAAAAAAAAAGGAGCTAAAAAGCTCCTTTTAAACTAATTTATTTAAATCTATTATAATTTCTGCAACATTATTTTGCTGTCTAATTTAGATTTATCTCCTAAATAAGACCATCGAATACCATTTGCATATTTTTTGAAAGTATCATTCACCAATTTTGGTTTCACGCTATTTATCTGATCGATAATAGTTACACTACTTTTCCAACTACCGTAAATTTCACTTCTTCCTAGGCTTTGAGTTTGCCCAGAATTTGTTTCTTGTTGCATAAAATAGCTAGTGACAAAACCACTTTTTTCATCCGTTACCTCTTTATCTGTAAATCCTACTGTTTTAATTTTTTTCACCTCATCTATGATTACTTGAACAGATTGATTTGGATCTACAGAACTTGCTCCCATACCCGCCCACGGAGATTTTCCACTTCTATACAAAGCAAATGGAGCATAAGATAAACCTCTTTTAGTTCTAATCTCGTCAAACAACCTATTAGAAAAAATTGCATAAGCCAATCTCATCGCATATCCTTCCTCAGATGTTCCCATTGGTGCATTCATTACTCCAAAAATATAATTGGTAGCAATAGTTCTCTCCTCAATATTCACCGACGACTGACTAATATTCAATAAATTAGAAGTTGAGGATATATATTTTCCTGCTGGTAATGATTTTACTATGTTTTTAACTTTTTCAATCAAATCCGCTTTGTCAACATTTCCAACCACTACAAAAAATACCTGCTGTTTGTTAATTACAGATTTTAAATATGCCTTAGTTTCTGCTAATGACAATTTCTCCATGCTCTCTTCTGTTCCTGCAGATCGTTTTGAATAATCTAAATTTGCAAAAGCATCCAACATTATCATTTGTTGGATATAAGCATCCGGATCTGATTGTTCTGCTTTAATACCAGAAATACTTTGTTCTTTTGTTTTATCAAATTCTTCTTGTGTGAATGAAGGATTTAAAATTGCATCAGCATATAAAGGCCAAACTTTATTGAAGGTAGTATTTACACAGTTTAAACTAATATCGCCTGCATCAAAAGAAGTGGCACCAGCAATAGTTGCACCTACTTTTTCTAATTCTTCGAAATATTTTTCTTTCGTATAAGATTGAGTTCCACCAGTGGTGGCAATATTTAACGCAAGTGCTTCTATTCCTTCTTGAGCTTTTGGATAATTTCCAACTCCTCCTCGGATGAACATTCTTACACTTACAATCTTATTTAAAGATGGCTTGAAAATTAATTTTACGCCATCTACCATTATTTCCTCTGCAACTAATTTAGAAGTTTGAGCAAAGGTTTGCGTACTGGCCATTGCCAGTAGAAGGATAATTATTTTATTCATATTTCTCATGGTTTATTGTTTGACGATAGTAAATACAACTTTTCTATTTTCTTTCTTTTCTTCATCAGTAACTCCTTTTTTCTTTATTACTTGAAATGCTTTATTGCTATTTCCAATAATTCTAGACTCAGGATATCCAGCTGCTAATAATTCTTTTGTGATTTCTGTATATCGAACAGTTCCAGAAGTTTTCCCCTCTGCTGCATCTTGGTAAGATTCTACTCTAAGATTTACTGTTGGATTTATTTTGATCCATTGTCTTAAACTAATCAATTTAGCTGCATTAGCAGAATCTGTTAAAGCAATTTCATTATTATCAAAATATAAAGTATAATCTTTCATATCATAAGTTTGAGAAAAAATCTTTGGATCAAAAGATCCAGCCATACGCTCGGGAAGAGCCAAGCCAGCTACAAAATTTTTACCTTTTATGTATCTTCTTACATAATTCTTTATATCATCTCTAGTTACACGATTCAAATTATCAATATAAGAAGTATAATATCCGATGGTTGCAGAAGCCCACCAATATGTTACCGTATGAATATATGCAGATGGTTTTTCACTTCCAAATGCATCATCTACTTCTAAATTTGTTTTTGCAGTTTGCAATTGATCGTCTGTAAAATAATCATCGCTATCCCACTGTTCCATGTTTTTATATAATTCCTTAATTGCCTCAGCAGTTTTTGCTGGATTTGGAACTAAAATAATACTTATTGGACCTACTCTTTTTGCTGTTTGATAACCAACATTTACTTGATAAGCTAAACCTGTTTCTACTAAAGATTGGGTAAGTTTAGAACCTTGCTGTTGTAAAATATAACTAAAAACATCTGCCGCATATGTTGATTTTAAATCTCCTCGAGTATCTGGACCATGATAGGTTATGTTTAATAATGGAACTTGGGCAATTGGAGACTTAACAATGAATTGAGAAGAATATTCTAAAGGTTTGAATTCTGGCAACGGATATTTCACAAAAGGATCAAAATCTGAGGCTTTCCAATCTCCCATTACTCTTTCTACTTCAGAAAAAACTTTGTTATGATCTACATCTCCAGAAACAGCTAACATGGAATTGTTTGGATAATAATATTTATCCTTAATCACTTGCATTTTCTCTGGAGTTGCGCTATTTATAACTGAATATAAACCAATTGCATTCTTTCTGTACCAATTATCTCCCCAAACTTGTTGATTCATTTTATAAAATAAAGCGAAATAAGGAGAAGACTCTCCTCGCTGAAATTCACCTGCCACTACGGGATTTTCAGTTTTCATTTCTTCTTTTAAAAACAAAGGATAACGGATGGCATCGTTCATAAACTGTAATCCGTCGGACATTTTATCTTTTCCTAATGTAAAAAAATAGTTGACCCGCTCTTCAGATGTGGTTCCATTAAATACAATACCTAGCTCGTTCACACGATCTAAATAAGCTTTTTGGTTAGGGTACGTTTTGTTTGCTTTAAAAAACATGTGTTCATATAAATGGGAAAGTCCATTATATGCAGAATCTTCTGTATATGCGCCATTTTTAACTACCATTTCTACCGTGGCTAAGGGTACATTGGGATCTTCGATTACTAGGATTTCTAATCCATTAGGTAAGGTTTTTTTGAAGAAATTGGAAGGCAGATTTTCCTGCGCATTACTTTGCAGCCAGCATCCAAGTATCAATACAATTGCAAGAATTTTTTTCATACTATTTTCATTATGGTTTGAGGCGAATATATTACAAATATAAATCTACCACACCATGTAAAGCAATTTTTACTTATGGCATTAAAGTGGTTACAAAATCATAAAACTGACAATTATGCCATATTCAAATAAAGAGTATCCGAATTCTTTTAAAAATTTCAAAGCAAAAGTTCGCCATAAGGCAATAGATATAGCCAATGCATTGCTCGAAGAAGGAAAAGATGATTCAGTAGCGATCCCAATTGCAATCTCCAAAGCAGTGAAATGGGCGGAAAATAGAGGAATTGAAATCAAAAAAAAACCTAACGTAGAAAAATAAAAAAATCCTTAATCTGAATGGACTAAGGATTTTTAACTAAGAATATTTATTCTTTTACTACCAATAATTTATGAAAATAATTCTTAGTTCCGTTCATAATTTTCACGATATATGATCCTGAATTAATATTTTCAATGTTTAGATAATCAAATCCAGCTTCTAGCTTG
>JBBQYA010000077.1:0-13652 GCA_038209155.1 Sphingobacteriales bacterium
GCAAGTATGAGCATTTGATTGATTTAGGGAAGCATTTGCCATTGATTGACAAGCAATACAAAACAGATGATAGACTGATAAAAGGTTGTCAAAGCAAAGTGTGGTTGCGCTCTGAATTGAAAGAAGAAAAAGTTGTTTTTACAGCTGACAGCGATGCAATTATAACCAAAGGAATTGTAGCACTAATGATAAGAGTAATATCAGGTCATTCGGTAGATGAAATTATAGATGCGCAATTCGAATTTATTAATAAAATAGGATTGATAGAACACCTATCGCCTACCCGTAGCAATGGCTTAGTTAGTATGATAAAACAAATGAAATTGGATGCACTTGCATATAAACAGTTAAAAAGTTGACAGATTGTAGATTAAAGATTACAGATTGGAAGATTACAGATTGGCAGATTAACTTATTACAGATTACAGATTATTAAATTACAGATTGGCAGATTAATAGATTACAGATTGGCAGATTACAAATTAACAGATTACAAATTAACAGATTACAAATTAACAGATTACAAATTAACAGATTACAAATTATCAAATTACAAATTAATAGATTACAAATTATCAAATTACAAATTAACAGATTACAAATTATCAAATTACAAATTAACAGATTACAAATTAACAGATTACAAATTATCAAATTGTAAATTTTTTGTTCAATCTGGAATCTGCTAATCTGTTAATTTGCAAATCTGTAATTAAAATAAAAAAAAATGGCAGCAATAATAATTTCACAAGATACCGAGCTTACACAAAAGGTCATAGATACCCTAAAAACCTGTTTTGACCCGGAAATACCCGTTGATATCTGGGAGTTGGGTTTAATTTATGAACTCAATATAGATAAAGAGAATAACCTCACAATGCTTATGACTTTAACATCACCTTCTTGTCCGGTAGCTGAAACATTGCCACCTGAAACAGAACAAAAATTGCGTGAAATTGAAGGAATTAAATCAGCAAAAATAACCATGACTTTTGAACCATCTTGGGATAGAGAGATGATGAGCGAAGTGGCCCAACTGGAGTTGGGGTTTTTGTAAAATGGATACCATAAAAGAAATAAATATTGATGTAAAACACGTCGCAACTCTTACCGGGCACAGCGGCTGTATATATGCGATGGATAAAGGAATATCGGAACATACTGTTTTTACTGCCGGCGGTGATAAGGTTATTGCACTATGGAATTTAGAAACCTTGCAACCCGAAAAATTTGCAGCATCATTACCTGCACCTATTTATGCAATTTGTCATATCCCCGAAAAAAAAATATTGCTTGCCGGAACAACAACAGGAAGTATTCATATCATTGATTTAGAGAAAAAAGAAGAGATTAAAATTCTGCAACATCATATAGCACCGATTTTTGATATAAAATATTCAATAAAAACCAACTGCTTTTACACAGCTGGTGGCGATGGTAATTTTGCGGTTTGCTCACTAGATACTTTATCACTCATTAAAATAAAAAAACTGTCACATGAGAAAGTACGAAGTATAGATTTTAATTACACTACTTCCGAAATAGCAGTTGCATTAGGCGATTGCAACATTTTGGTAGTTGACTTGCATACATTGGATCGTAAAAAAGATTTTATTGCCCATCAACTTGCATCTAATGTTGTGCGATACAGTCCCGATGGTAAATTCCTGCTAACAGGCGGAAGAGATGCTCATTTGAATATTTGGCAAGTAGGGAATTATGAATTGGTGAAGTCAATTCCTGCACATAATTGGGCTATTTACGATATCGTATTTAATCCTGGGGCTTCATTGTTTGCCACTGCCAGCCGTGATAAAACCATAAAAATTTGGGATGCAACAACTTATCAATTATTAAAACGCATCACTAAAGAAAACCTTAACGCACATACCTACTCCGTAAACAAATTACTTTGGGGTACTTATCATAATTATTTGGTTTCTGCAGGTGATGATAGAACCATTGTTGTAAGGGAAGTGATTAGTTTTTAGAAAAAAAAAATAATTGTCAAAGAGTATATGGATTTTAAAAATCCAATAAAAGGCTAATTGAAACTTTAAAAAGAGTTTTTAATCAATTTAAAAATTCATTTTTTAGGTATTGCATTAAAGTTTGCAACCAAAGTTGTAATAGAACCACCAGTAACAGCGACTGTAAAATTTCCCGTTAACTTATCATTTGAAAAACTAATAATTGATAAATTCTGAGATGTGCTATTTGAGTATCCATCTGATCCTTTTAAAAATAAAACATCGCCAAGTTTTAAAATTTTTGTACCAACATTTGTATTATTTTCAATTAACCAATTAATCTCGAAAAAATTCGTAAAACCACCTTTAAACGCGCGAATTCCTGTTCCCCATTACTTGTAGTCCAAAAAGCTGAATCGGCAGTAATAACTGAACCGCCGTTTTCTGTTCAAGTAAATGATCCTGCTGCGCCTGTTGGATTGCCTCCATTAGAAGGAGTCGGATCATCTTTCTTTGAGCAAGAAATAATAGTTAGTGTTGTAATAGCAATTAAAAAACTGCTTTAATCGTTGATTTTTTCATGATTTTATTCTTATTGGTTGATGTTATATAATTTAATTAAAATATTTTACTTTTTAAGCTTAGCAGACAACGTGCAGGTGTTTCCAGAAAAACTACTAAACAAAATATTATTGGCCTCAATTAAAATTTCTCCAGCAGTATTGGTAACATTTATTTTAGAGTTGAAAGAAGTGGTTCCATAAATAGCACCTGCACCAAGTGTAGATCCAACTACGACTTCGTCCGCATTTTCAACTATTCCACCCACAACTTTGTAAGTACCAGTTGGCGGAGCAACGTTACCTTTAAATGTAAAACTTAAATAATCTGCTGCTGGATTACAGAAGAAGGGGTAAATAATCTGAGGATTTCCTATGCCAGACAAACCACCTTTAACACTGTCTATTCTGGAGTATGTTGTTGTAACTCCATCATTGGTTATTTTCCATGTATTCAATGCTAACGTGTTAGTATTGTTTGTTGTAGGTACAGGTACAGGTACAGGTACAGTTTCTTCTTTATCATTACAAGAAAAAAATAAACCACTTGATAGAATTGCTAAAATTGTTATTTTGATAATTGAATTTTTCATTTTATTTGTTTTTTTAGATTTTAATTGGAGAATTATAAGGTTGGTTTAATTTTTAAAAGCTTTTTTTGAATCTTTAATATTTAGCTTTTTAGTCGGTTTTAAGAAACCAACAAATATCACATTGCTGAAAAATGTAAAACTTGGAATGGAAGATTTCATTAGATAAAGTTTATTTTCAAAATTACTTGATGGATATAACTCTTGAAATACCCTTCTAAGGTTATTTTATCTACGTATTGGTGGGTATTTATAATTTGCCCGATTAACTTTTAATAATTTTTATTATGTGATTTTTTGTACTACTCTTTTTGGAATAACGATTAGCATATCCATTTTTACTATTTCAAACTATCAAATATTGGATACATTTGCCTCGAAAGATATTTAGTATTATTTCAACATAATTAAGTTGAACCAAACAATGAATAATAAAGTCCTTGGCTATAACTGAAAAAATATACAACATCCTCCCTCCTTTTGCACAAAACATTGCATTGGCTGGTTTTGGATACACTTGGCATAAAAGAAGATTTGGTGGAATTTTTTCTGAGGAACTTATAAAATTCAAAGACAGAGAAAATTTCAGCAAGCAAAATTGGCTAGATTATCAAACGATTGAGCTTAGGAAATTGCTAATTCACGCATTCAATACAGTTCCTCTTTATGCAGAAAAATATAAAAAATCAGGTTTTACGCTTTCTGATTTTGAGAAATTTGAGCTAGATGATTTACAGAAACTTCCTTTTTTAGAGAAGGAAGAACTCAGAAAATTCGGAACAAGCACTTTATTATCAAGCAAAGCTGAAAAAAATGGACAGTTTTTTACCAGCAGTGGAAGTACTGGAACACCGGTAAAAATTTTATTCTCTTTAGCGATGCACCAAAGATGGAGTGCAGCTTTTGAAGCCAGAATCAGACATTGGGCTGGTGTTACTAGATTTGATTCCAGAGGAATGATCGGTGGTAGAAAAGTATTAGGAACTAGACATACTCCCCCATTTTACCGCTATAATGCCATTGAAAAGCAGGTTTATTTTTCGATTTACCATCTTTCTAAACAAAACGCAAGGAATTATTATGAAGCCATTCAGAAATACAATTTAGATTATATGACGGGTTATGCGATCAGCAACGGCGTTTTAGCCTCGTTTATTAATGAAATGAATTGGGAACCACTGCCTTTGAAAGCAGTTATTACTTCGAGCGAAAAACTTACTCAAACCATGAGAGATAATTTTGCAAAAGCTTATTCTTGCAAAACTTTTGACAGTTATGGTTCTATTGAGGCTTGTAGCTTAATTTCTGAAACTAAAAATGGTGATTTTTTGGCAAGTCCAGATGTTGGAATTATAGAAATTATTAATTCTGATTTTTCTAAAACAAATCTTGCGGAACCTGGAGAAATTATCAGCACCGGTTTTCTAAATTATGATCAACCTCTTATTCGTTTTAGAGTTGGAGATATGGCAATATTGAAACAAGAATGGGGACATTCAAATGGTTTAGAAATGCCTATTTATTCTGAAATAATTGGAAGAACAGATGATGTTCTTACTTTTGGCGATGGAAGAACGATTGCAAGTTTCAATCGCTTTTTTGCAGACCTTTCTGCTATTAGAGAAACACAAGTAATACAAACAGAATTAAATACTTTATTAATAAAATTAGTGAGAACCTCCGAATATAACTCATTAACTGAAAAGGCTTTGCTAAGTTCAATTCAATCAAGACTTGGGGACTCGGTAAAGGTAAATTTGGAATATGTAGAGGAAATTCCCAGAAATAATAATGGAAAATTTAAGGCCGTGACTTCATTATTACCAAAAAAATAGATGAAAATATTAACCATTGTAGGTGCCAGACCTCAGTTTGTAAAAGCGGCTGTAGTTTCCAGAGCATTAAAAATTCAAGGCAACGTTCAAGAAATTCTCTTGCATACTGGGCAGCATTTTGATAAAAATATGAGTGATATATTTTTTGAGGAAATGGAAATACCGAATCCTGATTATAATTTAAATATAAATGGATTATCTCATGCAGCCATGACTGGGCAGATGATGGAAGGAATAGAAAAAGTTTGCATTAAAGAGAAACCAGATTATTTGATGGTTTACGGAGATACAAATTCAACTTTGGCCGGAGCACTGGCTGCTAAAAAGCTGCATATCAAAGTAATACACATAGAAGCTGGTTTAAGAAGTTTTGATATGAAAATGCCAGAAGAAATTAATCGAATTCTTACAGACCGAATCAGCGATATTTTATTTTGCCCAACAGACACTGCAATAGAAAATTTAAAAAAGGAAGGATTTGACAATTTCCCATCCATCATCATCAAAAACGGTGATGTAATGCAAGATGCAGCTATTTATTACGCAAAAAAATCTCAAGAAAAATCAACTATCATTTCTAAATTAAAATTACAAAGCAATGATTTCCTGCTTTGTACCCTTCATCGTCAAGAAAATACGGATGATAAAAATCGTTTGGTGGAAATCATACAAGCGTTGAATGAATTAAATAAGCAAGTTCAAGTTATCGTGCCTTTGCATCCTAGAACAAAGAAAATTATAGAAAATCTTGGATTGCAAACGGATTTCACTTCAACAGACCCACTCGGATATTTTGATATGTTAGAATTGCTCAGAAATTGTAAAATGGTACTAACTGATAGCGGTGGATTACAAAAGGAAGCATATTTTTTCAATAAATTTTGCATCACCATGCGAGATAGTACAGAGTGGAAAGAGTTGATTGAAAATGGATACAGTGTTTTGGCTGGAGCTAATAAAATGGCAATTCTTAATGCTTTTAATAAATACGAAAGTATGGATTTTATTAAAAAATCAGAATTGTACGGTGGTGGAAAAGCTTCAGAAACAATTGCACAATCATTGCAATCAATATTTTAGATAAATTTCGTAAGTTGTTGTTTTAAAATAAATAATAAATCTAAATACTAAAAAAATAAGTAAATTTTAATGAGTAAAAACGTTTGGATTATCAATCAATTTGCAGGAACTTCTACTTCTGGTTGGGGCGAACGTCATTTCTTTTTTAGCAAGTATTGGAAGCAACAAGGTTGGAAAGTGAATATAATTTCTGGGTCTTATAATCACGTATTTCAAAATTTACCACTTGCTCCCAATCAATTTAATATGGAAGATGTAGAGGGAACTCAATTTTGCTGGGTGAAAACTCCAAAATACAAAGCCACTTCTATAATGAGGTTTTGGAGTTTCTTGGTTTTTGCTTTCAAAGTGTACTTTTTGCCAATTGATAAATTAGGAAAACCAGATATAATTGTGGTTTCCAGTATGCCCATCTTCCCTATTCTAACTGGCTTTTTATTGAAAAGAAAATATAAAGCCAGTAAACTTATTTTTGAGATTAGAGATATTTGGCCTTTAACTTTAGTTCTTTTAGGTGATGTTTCCAAAAATCACCCTGCTGTTAAATTTATTGGTTGGTTCGAGAAATTTGGATACAGGAAAGCAGATTTAATTGTTTCGCTTTTGCCTAATGCTACAGAGCACATTGAAGAGATTTCTGCCTGTGGAGAAAAATTCAGATACATACCAAATGGACTTGATCAAGATGTGCTAAAAGTAGAAGAAATATCTGTTGAAATTATATCACAATTTCCTAAAGACAAGTTTATTATCGGATATACCGGAACTATCGGTTTAGCTAATGCATTGGAATATTTTGTAGAAGCTGCTGGGGTTTTAAAAGCTGATAATCGTTTCTTTTTTATAATTGTTGGTGAAGGATATTTGAAAAAGGATCTTTTCGAAAAAAGCAAAGATTTCGGTAATATTTTGTTTTTAGATAAAATTAGAAAAAACCAAGTTCAATCGATGATTTTTCATTTTGATGTTTGTTTTGTCGGTAGAAATGATACTCCACTTTTTAAGCATGGTGTTTCTGCAAATAAATATTTCGATTATATGTTAGCTTCTAAACCAATTTTAGATTCAAATAATAAGATTAAAGATCCTGTAGAGCTTTCTAATTGTGGAATTATCGTAAAACCAGATTCTACAGATGCAATTGTAAATGGAATTATTGAATTATATGATTTAGGAGAATTAGGAAGAAATGAAATGGGTAGATTAGGTAAAGAATACCTATTGAAAAATCATAGCATAGAAAAATTGGCAACAGATTATATTTCAGTATTTAATGAATGATTATTTACTAACTGGAGCGAATGGTTTTTTAGGAAAATACATTCTGAAAAGCATGAAAAATGCAGGATCTGCGGCTACAATCGGAAGAAATTCTACAGATACGATCCAAACCGATTTAAAAAACTCTTTTTTATTAGAAAATTCTTTTAAAACGATCGTTCATTGTGCTGGTAAAGCTCATTCAGTTCCTAAAACTGAATCAGAAAAGCAAGAATTTTTTGATGTAAACGAACAAGGAACTCAGAATTTATTAAATGCTATAGATCAATCGCCAGCTTTACCAGAAACTTTCATATTCATCAGTACAATAGCTGTTTACGGGTTAGAATTTGGAGTAAACATTAAAGAAGATTTTGCTCTCCAAGGCAAAGATCCTTATGCTGCAAGTAAAATAAATGCAGAAAAATTGGTTGAGAATTGGGGTAGGAAAAACAAAGTGAAAACAATAATTCTCAGACTTCCTTTAATAGCAGGTTCAAACCCTCCAGGAAATTTAGGAAATATGATTAAAGCGATAAAAATTGGAAAATATCTTAGAATCAATAATGGCATAGCTCAAAAAAGTATTGTTTTAGCAGAAGATGTTGCAGATTTAATTGTATTCGGAAACCTTAAAACTGGCATTTATAATCTTACAGATGGCTTCCATCCTACTTTTTTTGAATTAGAAAACCTGATTGCAAAACAATTAAATGTGTCTGCTCCAAAAAACATTTCGTTATTTATTGGTAAAATTATTGGCTTTATTGGTGATCGAATTGGAAATAGATTTCCTGTAAATAGTTCTTCAATTCGTAAAATTACATCCACATTGACTTTTAATGATGATTTAGCAAGAAAAGAAATGAATTGGAATCCAAAAAAAGTGTTAGATAATTTCAAAATTGAATAAGTATCATTAGATTTTACAATTGTGAAAAAATTCTTGAGTACTTTCGCATTTAAAATCAAAAACAGAAGTTTATATAAATGGAGTCTAAAATAAAATTTGCAGTGATAGGATTTGGGCATATTGGAAAACGACATGCAACTATTATTAACGAATATCCTGAGGCAGAATTAATGGCAATCATAGATATTGACCCAAATTCAACCTCACATTTTTTATATCCTGTTGGCGTTCCCTTCTTTATTTCCATAGATGAATTTATTGAATCAAAAATAAAAGTAGACGTTGTAAACATCAGTACACCAAATGGATATCATTGTCAGTATGCAAAAAAAGCATTAGATGCTGGCTTCCATGTTGTGATAGAAAAGCCGATGGGTTTGAATCGTGCCGAATGTGAAGAGGTTTTATTTAAGTCATTGCAAATGTCTAAACAAGTATTTGTAGTAAAGCAAAATAGATATAGTCCACCAAGCAAATGGATGAAAGAAATTGTAAGTAGTGGTAAATTAGGCGAAGTTCTTATGGTTCAAGTAAATTGTTATTGGAATCGTGATGAAAGATATTATAAATCAGGTGGATGGAAAGGCAGTTTAAAATTAGATGGAGGAACTTTATTTACTCAATTCTCTCATTTTATCGATATTATGTATTGGGTGTTTGGTGATATTAAGAATATTCGATCTGTTTTTGCTGATTTTAAACATTCAGAAAATACTCAATTTGAAGACTCTGGAATCGTTCAATTTGAATTTGTAAATTCAGGAATTGGTTGTATAAATTTTAGTACTGCCGTTTGGGATACCAATATGGAAAGTAGTATAACGGTAATTGGCACCAATGGTAGTTTTAAAGTTGGCGGTCAATACATGAATGAAATTGAATATTGCCATATAAAAGACTATGAAATGAGTGAGTTGGAAGCTACCAATCCACCAAATGATTATGGACCATTCAAAGGAAGTGCTGCTAATCATCATTATGTGATAGAAAATGTGGTAAACACCTTAAAAGGAACCGATACCATAACCGCAAATGCATTGGAAGGAATGAAAGTTGTTGAAATTATAGAACGTATTTATGAAAGTCGTGATCTTTCTAAACTAAAAAATGGATAAAATCGAAGAAGGAATTATCATGAAAAAAATACAAATGGTTGATTTGCAGGGTCAATACCAACAAATAAAACCTGAAATAGATCTTGCTATTTCTAATGTGGTTAATTCAGCCCAATTTATAAATGGACCAGATGTTAAAAGTTTTGCATCAGAATTAAGTGAATATTTAGGAGGAAGTTTTGTAATTCCATGTGCTAATGGAACAGATGCTTTGCAAATAGCTATGATGGCTGCAGGTTTAAAACCAGGCGACGAAGTGATTACTGCAAGTTTCACTTATGTGGCTACTGCAGAGGTAATTGCATTACTTCACCTTACTCCTGTTTTAGTTGATGTTGATCCACATACTTTTAGCATAGATATCGATGCTTTGAGAAAAGCCATTACTTCAAAAACGAAAGCGATAGTTCCAGTGCACTTATTTGGCCAATGTGCAGATATGGAAAAGGTGATGGATGTTGCAAAAGAGTTTAATCTTTTGGTGATTGAAGATACCGCTCAAGCTACAGGTGCAGATTATTTTTTCAAAAATGGAGAAAAGAAAAAGGCTGGAACTATTGGCCATATAGGAACCACTTCTTTTTTTCCGTCCAAAAACTTAGGATGCTATGGCGATGGTGGAGCAATTTTTACTTCAGATGCAGATCTTGCCGAGAAAATCAGAATGGTCGCCAATCACGGTCAGAAAGTGCAATATGTGCATGATGAAATTGGTGTAAATTCCAGATTAGATACTATCCAAGCGGCCATTTTAAGAGTTAAACTTCCACACTTAGATGAATATAGTGCTGCCAGAGCTTTGGTTGCAAGCTTTTATGATTCTGAACTTGAAGAAATTGAAGATCTAATTATTCCTTCAAGGGCATCTTATAGCAATCATGTTTTTCACCAATATACCTTGCAAGTAAAAAATGGAAGAAGAAATGAATTGAGAGAATTTTTGAAAAACCATGAAATTCCATCAATGATTTATTATCCTTTGCCTTTGCACAAACAAAAAGCATTTGCCAGTGAACGATATAAATTAGGAATGTTTCCAGTTTCAGAAATGCTTTGTGAAGCTGTACTTTCACTTCCAATCAGCACAGAAATGGACGAAGAGCAATTGAATTATATCAGTAAAACCATTAAAAAATTTTACCAATTAGATGGAGAATAAATTTTTCGCACACGAATCCGCTTGGATAGATGAAGGTTGCCAAATTGGGGAAGGAACTAAAATTTGGCATTTTTCTCATTTAATGAAAGGCTGCATTTTGGGCGAAAATTGCAATATTGGTCAAAACGTAGTGATTTCCCCCGATGTAGTTTTGGGTAATAATGTAAAAGTCCAAAATAATGTTTCCATTTATACAGGTGTGACTTGCGAAAATGATGTTTTCTTAGGTCCTAGTTGTGTTTTTACGAACGTGATAAACCCAAGAAGTGCCGTAAATCGAAAGAATGAATACTTGAAAACAAAAGTGGGAGAAGGCGCAACAATTGGTGCAAATGCAACAATTGTTTGCGGCCATGATATCGGCAAATTTGCTTTTATAGGCGCAGGCGCAGTTGTGACCAAAACTGTAAAAGATTATGCTTTAATGATCGGTAACCCAGCCCGTCAAAATGGTTGGATGAGTGAGCATGGTAGCAAATTAATTTTTGATCAAAGTGAATTTGCAAAATGCAAAGAAAGTGGTTTGGAATATATTTTGGAGAACGGAGAAGTGAAAAGAGTTGGAGGAAATTGAGAAGTTTGAACTAAAATTTTATTAAGTTCTCAAATATTATTTTCAGAAAAACTTAAGTTTTTAAAGATTAGTTAACCTAATTCTTAAAATATTATTCATCTTTAAAGCTTAATAATTCAGAATTAAATTGTCTTTACCTATTCAATACCGAAATTATTTTTTTGCATTTATCATTTTAAATGTGCTCATGTATGTTTACATGAAAATTGCATCCCATTATAATATTGTTGATAAACCTAATGAACGTAGTTCTCATTTCCAATTAACTATTCGTGGTGGTGGTATTATTTTTACTCTTGGTGTTCTTTATTACTTTTTTGCAAGTTCCTTTTCAAATCCCTATTTTGTTTTAGGAACTGCAATGGTTGCTGTAGTTGGTTTTCTAGATGATTTAAGCCCATTATCTAATAAAACTAGACTAATTATTCATTTTTCTGCGGTCTTACTTTTACTTTTTCAAGCTTCTAGTTTTAGTTATTCTTGGTTTTTGATTCCAATTTTCATGCTTTTCATTGTGGCAAGTTTGAACAGTTATAATTTTATGGATGGCATTAATGGAATTACAGCTTTTTACAGTTTATCAGTAATAGCTTTACTTCATTATTTAAATCTTGAGCTTGCATTTATAGATCAAGATCTAATTGTTTACACAGAAATTTCTCTTCTTATTTTTACTTTTTACAATGCTCGCAAAAAAGCTAAATGTTTTGCCGGTGATACCGGAAGCTTAGCTATCGGCTATATTCTATTTTTCTTAACCATTGTGTTAATGCACCAAACAGAAAATCCATTTTATGCTTTGTTTTTTTTAGTGTACGGAATTGATACTGCCTTTACTTTGCTTTTTAGATTGATAAAAAAAGAGAATATATATAAAGCGCATAGAAGTCATTTATATCAATATCTTGCGAATGAAACAAAGATTAGCCATCTTCTAGTTGCCCTTTTCTTTGCATTTGCTCAGTTGTTGGTAGGTATTTTAATTATTTATTTTTCAAAAAACAGTTTTTCTCAACAACTGATCTCCAGTTCAATAATTCTGATTAGTTCTTCCCTCCTATATCTTGCCATTCGGCGATATATAGTTCAAAAATATGTTAACTTAAATTAAATTGAAAAACCTAAATTCTTTTTAATTAAAAATGGTTAACTAAAAACTTATGTTGAAATTTTTGTTCCATCTTTTACAATCAATCCTTTAAATTAGATTATAAACCTATGTTTGCCAATAAGAAAATAGCTACATCAGAATACAAAAATAAATGAAATTAACGATTTGGGGAGCTGCGAGGCAGGTTACAGGAAGCATGCACATGCTGGAACTGGAAAATGGATACAAAATTTTAGTTGATTGTGGTTTGGCTTACGAAAATGGAAAAGAAGGCCCATCGGAATATTTTCCTTTTCAATGCGCTGATATCGATTTGGTTATATTAACTCATGCCCATGTAGATCATAGTGGAAACTTACCAACTTTAGTGAAACATGGCTATACCGGACAAATAATCTGTTCGCCAGCTACTGCACAATTAACCGCTATTTTACTGAATGATACCGCCAACATTCTGATGAGTAAATCTGCTCCTAAAAATAAAAAGGGTCGACGAAGAGAATATTCTAAACCCCCCATTTATTTGCATAAACACGTGATGGATGCGATGGATAGAATGCTCGACTGGCCCACCGATAAAGTTTTTGAGGTAAATGAGAATCTAAGTTTTACTTTTCAGATTACAGGTCATCTTTTAGGAGCATGTGCAGTTATTTTTACCATAAATGAAAACGGTAAAGAAAAGAAAATTGCTTTCTCAGGAGATATAGGGAGAAAAAACTATCCAACATTACAAGATCCTGCTCCTTTGCCAGATGTAGATTATTTAGTTTCTGAATCTACTTATGGTGGTAGATATCATTCAAAAGAAAAAACGATAGAACAGGTATTAATAGATGTAATCAAAGAAACATGTATTGATTCTCCTGGCAGATTAATCATTCCAGCATTCAGTATTGGAAGAACGCAAGCATTAATTTTCTTATTAACAAAACTTCAAAAAGAAGGTAAAATTGGCAATATTCCAGTTTATATAGATAGCCCTATGGCATTGCAAGCCACCAGTGTATATCGCAGATTTAGTCGTGAACTTTCAGAACCTGCTAGTCACTTATTTAATAAAGAAGATGATATTTTTGATTTGCCACATCTACATTTCATTGAGAATATGAATGAAAGTAAGACGCTGAGCAAATATTCTGAACCTGCTATTTTGGTTTCATCTGCTGGCATGTTGGAAGGTGGAAGAATCCAAGACCATTTATATCATAATATTCAAAATTACTATTGCACTCTTTTATTTGTAGGTTATTGTGCAAAAGGAACTTTAGGTAGAAAATTATTAGATGGTGCAAAAATAATTCGAATTAATGATCGTGATTTAAGTGTTTTTGCTAGTATTAGGCGTACAGATCAATTAAGTGGACATGCAGATCACGATGATTTGATTAATTATATTTCTGTTTTAAACAAAGAAAAGCTGAAAGCTATATTTTTAGTTCACGGGGAACCAGATGCAATGCGCGATCTTAAAGCTGGATTATT
>JBBQYA010000078.1:0-13041 GCA_038209155.1 Sphingobacteriales bacterium
TTCGTTCACCCAAATTAGTAGTCAAATTCAAAACAGATTGGCTTCTATCAATGCAACTACTGGTGCTTTAATCTCTTGGAATCCAGCACCAGATGGAACAATTTTTTCTATAGCCAAAGACGGTACTAATGTATATGTGGGCGGTAATTTTTTTAATATCGGAGGTCAAACAAGAAGTTACATTGCAGCTCTAAATAGTTTAACAGGAATTGCAACTTCATGGAATCCAAATGCAAATTCAACAGTAAATGCAATTGCAGTTAATGGGTCAGAAATTATTGTTGGTGGATCATTCTCAACTATTGGAGGACAAAGTAGAAATTATCTTGCTGCTTTAAATAGTACGAGCGGAAATGCTACTACTTGGAATCCCAGTCCTAATAGTACAGTTGAATCTATTGAATTGAATGGAGCAAATGCTTACATTGGAGGAAGTTTCTTTACTAATATCGGTGGACAGCCAAGAAATAATATTGCTGAAATTAGTTTATCAACTGGTAATGCAACTGCTTGGAATCCGAATGCTAATGCCTCTGTTAGAACAATGAAATTAATTGGAACTACTCTTTATGTTGGTGGCAGTTTTACAATCATTGGAGGTCAGAGCAGAAATAATCTTGCAGCTTTAAATATTTCAAACGGAAACGCTACCACGTGGAATCCTAAAACTAATGGAACTGTAAATTCCTTAGGAATTAATGGATCTTCCATTTGTGCAGTGGGTACATTTCAATACCTGAAATCAGAAAATAGAAATTATTTATTATCAATTTCAAAATCTGATGGCTTGATTACTACTTGGAATCCCAGTCCTAATAGTACAGTTGAATCAATTGAATTAAACGGAACAAACGCCTACATTGGCGGAAATTTCTTTACTAATATTGGTGGACAGCCAAGAAATAATATTGCTGAAATCAGTTTATCAACAGGTAATGCAACTGCTTGGAATCCAAATGCTAATGCCTCTGTTAGAACAATGAAATTAATTGGAACTACTCTTTATGTTGGTGGCAGTTTTACAATCATTGGAGGTCAGAGCAGAAATAATCTTGCAGCATTAAATATTTCAAACGGAAACGCTACCACGTGGAATCCTAAAACTAACGGACTTGTAAACTCCTTAGGAATTAATGGATCTTCAATTTGTGCAGTGGGTACATTTCAATACCTAAAATCAGAAAATAGAAATTATTTGATGGCAATTTCAAAATCTGATAGTTTGATTACTACTTGGAATCCTAGTCCTAATAGTACAGTTGAATCAATTGAGTTGAATGGAACAAACGCCTACATTGGTGGAAATTTCTTTACTAATATCGGTGGACAGCCAAGAAATAATATTGCTGAAATCAGTTTATCAACAGGTAATGCAACTGCTTGGAATCCAAATGCAAATGCCTCTGTTAGAACAATGAAATTAATCGGAACTACTCTTTATGTTGGAGGCAGTTTTTCAAGCATCGGAGGTCAGAGCAGAAATAATCTTGCAGCTTTAAATATTGCAAACGGAAACGCTACTACTTGGAATCCTAAAACTAATGGAACTGTAAATTCATTGGGAATTAATGGAACTTCCATTTGTGCTGTGGGTTTATTTCAATACCTAAAATCAGAAAATAGAAATTATTTGATGGCAATTTCAAAATCTGATAGTTTAATTACTACTTGGAATCCTAGTCCTAATAGTACAGTTGAATCAATTGAGTTGAATGGAACAAACGCCTACATTGGTGGAAATTTCTTTACTAATATTGGCGGACAGCCAAGAAACAGTATTGCTGAAATCAATTTATCAACAGGTAATGCAACTGCTTGGAATCCAAATGCTAGTGCTTCTGTTAAAACAATGAAATTAATTGGAAATACTCTTTATGTTGGTGGCAGTTTTACGAATATAGGCGGACAAAACAGAAATAATCTTGCAGCTTTAAATATTTCAAATGGAAATGCTACAAACTGGAATCCTAAACCTAATGGAAGTGTAAATAAAATACAGCAAGCAAATTCAAATATTATTGCAATAGGCTCATTCTCGTTTATGAATAGCGAGCAAAGAAGTAACTTATTATCAATCTCAAAAACAAGTGGATTAGTTACGGTTTGGAATCCAAATCCTAATAGCACTGTTGAAACCATAAAATTGAATGGAACGAATGCTTATGTAGGAGGCTCATTTACGAATATTGGCGGACAGCCTAGAAATTATGTTGCTGAAATTAATCTTTCAACAAGTAATGCATCTACATGGAATCCAGATGCAAACTCAACCGTTAGATCTTTAGAGAGATTTGGTAATAATATTTTCGTAGGTGGAGATTTTACTACTATCGGTGGACAAACCAGAAATAGGCTTGCTTCTTTACTTAATACCAATGGTACAGCAACATCATGGAATCCTAATTCAAATTCTTCTATAGTAAAATTAGCAGTTTCTGACAGTGTTTTATATGTAGCTGGCAATTTCACTAATTTAGGTGGACAAACTAGAAATAAATTAGCCTCATTTTCATTACCTAATTCATCACTTACTATTTGGAATCCTGATGTTACAGGGACTGTAAATGATTTGCAAATTACAGGTTCATCAATCTATATTGGTGGAAGTTTTAACCAAGTCTCAGGTCAAAACAGGAGTAGTTTAGCATCATTTGTAAAGGCAACAGGAAATCTTAAAACTTGGAATCCAGGAATAACTGGCTCAGTTTCTTCTCTAAATGTTAAAGGTAAATTCGTTTTTGCAGGTGGATTTTTCACCGCAGCAGGCGGTCAAACTTGTAATGGATTTGCCATTTTAAACGCTAGCTCAGGTTTACCGAATTTATATTTTCCAAATGTTGTAGGTCAAATCAGATCTTTATCCGCTTTTGATAGTCTGATTTATTTGGGAGGAAGTTTTTCTTCAATCAACGGAATCGCTTATGGTGGATTGGCTTCTATCGCCTATCCAAGTGGTTTTTTCAAACCAGCTGTTGAAAATATAACACCTAATATTGGTGGTTTAGGCGGGGATATTTCTTTTTCTATTAATGGTAACGGATTTTCAGATGGAACGTTTGTAAAATTTACTAAATTAGGGCAACCAGACATCATTATTCCTGATTCTTTGATATATATTGAAGATGGAATTAGGATTTCTGGAGTGCTTGACTTGCACAATCCTGTTGCAACCGGTGATTGGAATGTTACGGTAGTAATTCCCGGTGAAACAGCAATCACTTTATCAAATGCATTTGAAGTTCAACAAGGATTACCAATTTCAATTACAACAAATGTGATTGGATTTGATAGAATTAGAATTGGCACATGGCAATCCTATCAAATTATTACACAGAATAATTCAAATTTGAATGTAAGAGGAACGCCTTTGTATATTGCCGTAGATAGATCGGTTCAAATTGATTTTGTTAATAATTTTTTTGTTTCAAACTCTAATGGGAATGTAGTACAAATTGACAGCTTGATAGGATTTATTCCCGTTGATACATTGTTTGGTGAAATAAAACCATATAAAGTTTATGCATTACTGATTGGTAACATAGGACCATTTCAAAATAATATATTAAGTTTAAAAGTAAAAACACTTAATGCTGGATTTAGCCTAATTGCATGGAACGATCTTCCAATCTACGGATCTCCTTTAAAACCTGGCTGGGGTGCCTGTATTGATGATATTGCAAACTTTGCAATCTCATTTACTCCAGCTGGTTGTCCTTATGGTTTTTTTAGGGCTGCTATCGACCCAGTTATAAGTACTGTGGTAAACAACGAAGTTGGACCTTCTTTAATTTCCGATTATGCTTTAGGTATGACTAATGCAACACTTAACTGCGGCCTAGGTGGATTTAATAATGCAAGAAAGATTTTCCAGCAAATGTTTAAAGCAACCGATGCACTAAACACTGGTAACAGTTTATTTAATTCTTGTGATCCAATAATTCCTCCATTATTTCCTTTAAATGAATTGCAAGTGTTGCTAGTGAACTCATTTGATCCAAATGATAAATTAGGACCTGCCGGTAGTGGAAATGCAAATTATTTAAATGTAAATACTACTTTACCATATATTATTAGATGTGAAAATGTAGACACCGCAACAGCTGCAGCGCAAACTGTTTTAATAGTAGATACGATTGATAAGTCTGTTTTTGATTTGTCTACTTTCCAATTAGGTTTTTTCAGCATTGCGGATTCTATTTTTCCAGTTCCAAGTGGACTGAAAACCTATGAAACTGATATAGATTTAAGACCAAGGAATAACATAATAGCTCGAGTTAAAGCAAAACTAAATTTACTGACAGGAATTGCAACTTGGGAATTTACCTCACTAGACCCTTCAACTCTTGAAACAACACTAAATCCAGTTGCTGGTTTCTTGCCACCTAATGTTTCTAAACCCGAAGGAGAAGCAGCAGTCATGTATTCTATAAGACCA
Organism: Sphingobacteriales bacterium; assembly: GCA_038209155.1. Lineage (GTDB taxonomy): Bacteria > Bacteroidota > Bacteroidia > Sphingobacteriales > Sphingobacteriaceae > JBBQYA01. The sequence continues at coordinate 4,436 of JBBQYA010000078.1, forward strand.
CTACCGGGAGTAATAAATGGTGCACAATTAAAAAATAAGGCATATATCTATTTTGATTTGAATCCACCAATTATTACTAATGAATGGCTAAATACAAATGACATTATCAAACCTCAAAGCCAAATGAAAGCTTTAGCTCCTGTTCAATTTAATGATTCAACATTTCAACTTCGTTGGACAGGTAATGATGTAGGTTCAGGTGTAAGAATTTATTCCATTTTTTATTCAACTAATGGAGGTCCATTTAATGTTTTTGCATCTTACCTTAAAGACACCACTATCACATTCACAGGTAATAACGATTCCACTTATTCATTCTTTAGTATCGCAACAGATAGTGTTGGAAATATTGAAAATATGAAAACTCTAGCAGAAGCCTCTACATCAATTACTATTGGCATAAGAGATTATTTAAAACCTAGCGACTTAAAAGTTTCTATTTATCCCAATCCTAATGAAGGTAATTTCGACCTTTCAATTATCACTGTATCATCTGGAATTTACAATGTGATTATCAATGATTTAGTTGGAAGAACAATATTTAGCGAAAAGCAAAACCTTACAACTGGAAAAAATTTGATTCCATTGACTTTAGAGCAATCAGGAGTGTACTTTATTTCAATCGGTAATCAAAAAGGGAAAATTGTTAGAAAAGTTATTGTAAATAGATAAAATATTTTTATAAAAACGAGATGATGACTCAAACTAAGTTATCATCTCGTTTTTTTTTATTACCACTGCACAACTGCATTTCCATTTTTTATTAAATATTCATTCGCTTGAGAAAAATGTTTGCAACCAAAAAAACCTTTATGCGCAGAGAAAGGTGAAGGATGTGGTGCAGTTAAAATTAAATGTTTATGAGTATCAATTAAATTCATTTTAGCTATCGCGTATTTACCCCATAGCATGAAAACGAGGTTTTTTCTTTCAGCACTTAAGGTAGATATTACCTGGTCTGTAAAAATTTCCCAGCCTTGTTTTTGATGAGAACTTGGTTCATTTGCACGAACAGTTAATACAGAATTTAATAAAAAAACTCCTTGATCTGCCCAAGAAGTTAAATTTCCATTTTGAGGAATGATTTTTCCGATATCGGAATTTAATTCTTTATAAATATTCTGCAATGAAGGTGGAACAGCGATTCCATCCAAAACAGAAAAACTTAAACCATGTGCTTGTCCAGCTCCGTGATAAGGATCTTGACCCAAAATCACGATCTTCACATCTTGGAATTCGCTTTTATGAAAAGCAGTAAAGATTTGAGAATTTGGAGGAAAAACTGTAAACCCTTTTTGCTTTTCTGATAAAAGAAAACTTTTTAGATTTTTCATATAAGGTTTCTCAAATTCCCCTCCTACTATATCCAACCATGATTTTGGTAAATCAATCATCCTTTTAAAAAGCTAAATTTTTTGTTTGTTTAATCATTAATTTTAAGATGATATTATTGACATTTCCTAAACCGAATTTCCAATTTTTCTAAAATCAATTCCTAAATCTAAATTCTAAAATCATTAGGAAAGCCAAATTTTAACTTCATCCAAAGAAGGATTTTTTAGATCTAATTTCATTTTCTTTTTCATTCCGCCTAAATCATTAAAAAACTTATTTGGATTTACAGCTTTTAAATCAATAAGATTTTTGAAACCCATATTTTGAATTACAGCAACCCATTCGGCAGGAATTCCAGCTTCGGTAAAATCAGAAACGCTATCTGTAGATATTACTTTTTCTGGTCGCATTTGAGGAAAAAACAATACATCTTGAATAGAGGAAACATTAGCCATAATCATAGCTAAACGATCAATTCCAATTCCCAAACCCGCTGTAGGTGGCATTCCATATTCTAAAGCACGCAAGAAATCTTCGTCCAAAACCATGGCTTCTTCATCTCCACGTTTACCTAATTCTAATTGTTCTTCAAATCTCGCTCGCTGATCTATTGGGTCATTTAATTCTGAAAAGGCATTGCAAATTTCTTTTCCATTGCAGATTCCTTCAAATCTCTCCACCAAACCCGGTTTGCTTCTATGTTTTTTTGCTAGAGGAGACATTTCTACTGGATAATCGGTAATAAAAGTGGGTTGAATTAGTTTTGGTTCGCACATTGCACCAAAAATCTCATCGATTAATTTTGCTCTACCCATGCTACTATCTGTTTTTATTCCTAAACTTTTAGCCGCATCCTCCATTGTTAATTCGCTCATTTCACTCACATCTATTCCGGTAAAATGGAGTATGGACTCGTACATGGTGTAGCGTTTCCAAGGTCTTTGGAAATCTAAAATATTTTCTCCAACTTCAACTTTTGTGCTTCCATGCAATGCAATGGCAGTTTTCTCCACCATTTCTTCCACCAACTCCATCATCCAATTATAATCTTTGTAAGCTACATATAATTCTACTTGAGTGAATTCTGGATTATGAAAACGAGACATTCCTTCGTTTCTGAAATCTTTTGCAAATTCAAACACACCGTCAAAACCACCAACAATCAATCTTTTCAAATACAATTCATTGGCTATTCTGAGATAAAGTGTCATATCCAATGTATTATGATGAGTTTTGAACGGACGCGCTGCCGCACCACCATAAAGAGGTTGTAGAATGGGTGTTTCTACTTCCAAATACCCTTTGTCTGAAAGGAAATTTCGCATCACATTTACCATTTTTGATCTCTTCACAAATGCTTCTTTCACGTCTGGATTCACTACTAAATCTACGTATCGCTGACGGTAACGCTGTTCTGGATCGGTAAAAGCATCATACAAAACTCCATCTTTTTCTTTCACAACAGGTAGTGGTTTTAATGATTTACTTAAGACCGAAAATTCAGAAACGTGAATGGAAATTTCGCCCATTTTGGTTATGAATACATAGCCTTTTATTCCTACAAAATCACCAATATCTATTATTTTTTTGAAGACAGTATTGTATAAAGTTTTGTCTTCTGAAGGGCAAATTTCGTCTCTCGCAACATAAATTTGAATGCGGCCTGCACTATCCTGCAATTCTGCAAAAGAGGCATTACCCATAATTCTTTTGCCCATAATTCTGCCAGCGATCCTTACTTCTTTAAACTCTTCTGGCTTGCTTTCGAAATTTTCTTTTATAAATGTACTAGATGTATTAATTTCGAATAATTGAGAAGGATAAGGTTCAATTCCCAAATTTCTTAATTCTTGTAAACTCTCTCTACGTTGTATTTCTTGATCGGTGAATGACATATTTTTGATTTAAAAGCCGAAAGTACGGTTTTTTGAAAGTTTTTTAATTCAAAAGTATTAAGGAAATTATTTTAATTGTTATTAATGCAAAATCGTAAATGATTTTTAAAAGGTATGAAAAAGCCTATTCTAATTTATTAAAGAAAACAGCTAAAGATTAGTGGGTTTTCAAAAATAAGGTTTATAATTATTCTGCAATTTGTAAGATTACATTCCCAGTTTTTTGTCCGCTTTCGACATATTTATAGGCTTCTACAATTTCTTCCATTTTATATTTTCTGTCTATTACGGGTTTAAATAGTTGCCTTTCGACCAAATCTTTTAAAAAATTAATTACTTCTTTATTGATAATAGGAATTGGAAATAAAACTCTTTTACCACCAAATATGGGTGTGGAGAATGCTAAGAACACATTTTCTGCATTCTTACCCAATTCTGTAGAAATGTAAATTCCTTTTTCGAGCAATAATTTTTTGCACTGTCCGAATGAACTTTTGCCTACGGCATCAAAAATAAAATGAAATTTTGTAGTCGCTTTTGTAAAATCTTGGGTTTGATAATCAATAATCTCATCTGCGCCAAGAGATTTTATCAATTCTATATTTTTGGTATTGCAAACAGCTGTAACATGTGCTCCGTAAAATTTCAACAATTGGATAGCGGCAGAACCAATGGCACCAGTAGCACCATAGACCAAAACGTTTTGGCCACTTTCAACTTTAGCTGCCTTTATATTTGACAATGCATAATGTGAACCTTCTGTGATTGGAGCAGCTTGATCAAAACTCAACTGATTAGGAATGATCGCAATTGCCTTATTTTCATCGATAGTTAAATATTCTCCATGACCTCCAAAGCTTACATCATTAAACCCAAAAACACGATCTCCTTTTTTAAATTCTTTTACATTATTTCCAATTTCATCTATTATACCTGCGAACTCGCAACCCATCGTTGTATATTTTGGTTTTAAAAGACCTGTCCAAAAACGTGAAATAAAATATTCTGCACTTCGAAATCCGGCATCGGTTCTGTTTACAGTGCTTGAATAAACTTTTACTAAAACCTCTTGATCTTTAGCAATTGGTTTCACTACATCTAATATTTGAACTACCTCTGGAGAACCATATTTTTTGTGGACAATTGCTTTCATAAGTTTAAAATTTGAATAAAGATAGTATTACACCAGAAGTATTTTTATAGCAAATATTTTTGGATGGAACCCCTTTAATAATTTACTGGAATTCCAGAATTACAAAAGGTTTAATAAAAATGATCAACTTTGGAATTATCCCGCTGAAATTTATATTAATATCTTAATTTAATGTTTTATTAATTTGTTTGGTTGGAGCAATAAAGTTGAGACATTCATTAATTAATATTTAATTATTATTTGAATCATTTTCGTTTTTGAATTTATTTTTAATAGCTCTTTCTACTCTTAAAATTAAAAACATACTCAAAAGTAAAGTTATACCAAAAAAAGTTTCTAAAATTCCATTTGATTTAAACATTAGTCCAGCAAAAGTAAGTAAGGTAAAAATTCCACCTAATTTAATCATTTCTTTTGCGGCATAAATTTGAGAAAAATTCCATATTTCTACACTTTTCATGGAACTGGAAGTTCTATAACCATAAAAACTATTAATTTTTTTGGGTGGGAATAGGAATAGAATTAGACCAACAATTATTACGATTGGGCCTGTTATAATAGTTATTGCCAATAAAGAATTTTCCATTTTACTCTTTAATTTTTCAAAAGATAAAAAAAGAATGATAATTATATCGAATTAAAATCTCTATAAAAAACGTTAAAAAAGAAATATGATATAATGTATTTGAAATTTATTAGATAAAAATATATTAACCGTTAAAGAGTTTGATGTTACAATTTTTTAAAAAATAAAAAAACAGAATACTAAACACAAAAAACAGAATAATAAATTTTTAAACAACTTTTTACATTTTCTCCTTACCTTTTAAAATATCAAAAAATAAAATAAAGTCACTCGCAAGGCTGTACAAAGGATATTTAAAAGTAGCTGGTTTGTTTTTCTCGAAAAAGAAATGTCCAACCCATGCGAAACCATATCCTAACAATGGTAAAAGAAGTAATAATTCTAATTGATGAAAAAGTAAAGCAGCAGCTAGACTTAAAAACAACAATGTAGTTCCAACGAAATGCAATCGTCTACTGGTAATATTTTGATGTTCACTTAAATAATAAACGTAAAATTCACTTAATGTTTTATACTCCTTTTTTGCTTCCATTTCTTTAAAATTATTATTAATTACAATTTACGTCTTTTTATTTCTTTGGCAATAAGTTTCAATTCTCTTCCCATTTGTCCAGCGATTGCAGTATTTTCATTTGCCCTGCGAAAAAGATAGGGCAGTACAGACTTTACTGGACCGTATGGAAGATATTTTGCTACATTATAACCTGAATAGGATAAATTAAAACTTAAATTATCGCTCATACCTAATAATTGCGAAAAGAAAACATTTTGGTGGTTTTTTTCAATTTGATTTTCTTGCATTAAACCAATCAGTTTACTACAACTATTTTCATTATGGGTACCAGCTACAAAACCAATTTTGTGTAAATGTTCTATACAAAAAGCTAAAGCTAAATTGTAGTCACGATCTGTATCTTCCTTGTTTAAGTGTATTGGTGATGGGTAATCTAATTCATCTGCTCGTTTTCTTTCCTTTTCCATATATGCACCACGCACCAGTTTTGCTCCTAAAAAGAATCCTTCTTGATCTGCTTGTTGGTAATTTTTCTTTAAAAATGCTAATCGGTCATGGCGATAAAGTTGATAGGTATTGTAAACTACTGCAAATTCTCTATTATATTTTTTCATCATATCCATACACAAATTATCAATTGTGTTTTGAATCCAAGATTCTTCTGCATCAAACATTACCGGAATTCCATTTTTGGATGCTCGAGCACAAATTAGATCTACCCGTTTTTTAACTTTTGCAAATTCTGCTTCTTCATCTTGAGTCAGACTTATATTATTTTGTATTTTCTCTAACAAAGCGAAACGACCTAAACCTGTAATTTTAAAAACAGCAAATGGAATATTATCTGAATTTCCAGCTCTAATAATGGTTGCTAAAATTTCGGAACTGGTGTTTTCAAATACTTTTTCATCTTCTTCACCTTCTACAGAATAATCTAAAATAGCTCCTGTCTTATTTTTTCTTAATAATTCAATGGTTTCATCACATTCATTGATGGTTTCGCCACCACAGAACTGATGAAAAATTGTTGCCTTAATTGCACTTTTAATTGGTAAGCCAATTTTTTGAGCAAATAAAGTTATTGGGGGACCAATCTTTACTAAAAAATTTATATTAATAATCTTGAAAAGCCAATAAGATCTTCGTAATTCTAGATTAGATTTGGAGGAAAATGCAATTTCTGTATTCTCAAAAGAGATTTCTTGTTTGGGAATGGTATCGATCATAAAATATGTAACAAGAGTATGGTATTTTGGTTATGAATTAGGAGCATAATTTTACAAACAATATCTCAAAATCAGAATATGTTTTTCACTTAATTGATAATAAAAAATTTAAGAACGTATCATTGTGCTAATAGCTTGAACCATTTATTTTACACTATAATCTAATTATGAACTCTACTATTCAAGATAATTTATATTCAGAACTTGAAAAGTACATCGAAGTTAACAAACCTATTTCTGTTGTAATCATAACAGATAGAAATACTTCTGAGTATTGCCTTCCATTATTTACTTCAAAATTTCCGAGTTTGCTTGTTTATGATATCATTGAATTAGACCCTGGTGAAGAAAATAAGAATATTGATATCGTGATTGGAATTTGGAGTATGATGAATGATTTTGGTGTAAAAAGAAATAGTTTAATAATTGCATTAGGTGGTGGAGTTTTGTGTGATATGGTTGCTTTTGCTGCAAGTACTTTTAAGCGAGGAATTGATTTTGCGCTTATTCCTACCACATTATTGGCTCAAACCGATGCTGCCATTGGTGGAAAAAATGGAATTGATTTTAATTCTTATAAAAACATGATAGGATTATTTTCTGAGCCGGTTTGTACCATTTTTGATTCGGATTACTTAAAAACTCTTCCATATGATGAACATTTAAATGGTCTTGCAGAAATGTTGAAACATGGACTTATTATAGATAAAGAATATTTTCAACATTTAATTCAATTGGATATTGCTGATTTAACTAATATAACACCTTTAATTTCTCGTTCTATCCAAATAAAAAAAGATATTGTAAAGAATGATCCTTTTGAAAAGAATGAAAGAAAAAAATTAAATTTTGGTCATACTATAGCTCATGCATTGGAAAGTTTTTATTTATCAAAAAATATAAACAATCTAGCTCATGGCAGAGCAGTAGCGGCTGGAATAATTATTGAATCTTACTTATCTAAAAGTAAAACTGGATTGACAGAAACTGAATTTAAAGAAATAGAAACGTTCATTAGAAAACTCTTTATCCATGTTTCCTTTAAAAAAAAGGATATAAAGCCATTGATTGAATTTATGAAAAGCGATAAAAAAAACGAATCTGAATTAATTAATTTTAGTTTGTTATGCAAAATCGGTGAGGCAAAAATAAATCAAACTTGCTCTGAAAGTGAAATTAATGATGCACTATTAAATTATATAAAAGCATAAATTAAAATGAAAATTGCAATTATTGATTTAGGTACAAACACATTTCATTTGTTAATTGCAGAAATTAATTCAGATTATTCCTATTCTATTATTCATCAAGAAAATGAATCTGTACAATTGGGAAAAGGAGGAATTTCTATCAATGAAATACAAACGGAGGCCATGGAAAGAGGTTTTTTGACTTTGAAAAAATTTAAAGAAATTATTAAAAAAGAAACAATTAATAAGGTATTAGCAATAGGTACTTCTGCATTAAGAAATGCGAAAAATGGAACTCACTTTACTGATAAAGTAGAAAAGGAAATTGGAATAAAAATTGAAATTGTTACGGGTGACCAAGAAGCAGAATTAATTTACTTCGGTGTAAATGAAGCAATAAATACTGATCTAAATCGAGCATTAATTATGGATATTGGCGGTGGTAGTGTTGAATTTATAATATCTCAAAATAGTAAAATACTTTGGAAAAAAAGTTTTGAAATAGGTGTAGCACGTTTAATTAATAATTATTCCTTCAGTAAAGAATTAGAAAAAAAAGAAAGCATATTATTAAATGATTTTTTAAAAACTGAATTAAAGGAATTAATTGAAATACTAAAAATCTATCCTTGCAAAATACTGATTGGTTCTGCAGGTTCATTTGAAACTTTTGCAGCGATGTGTGAAAATAACATTGGAAAAAATTC
>JBBQYA010000079.1:0-12917 GCA_038209155.1 Sphingobacteriales bacterium
ACGATGATGTATTAGTTTTAAACGGTGATACATTACATGTTGAAGGCTCTAACTTAGGTTATGGAGGGTTGAATTTATCAAAAAGATTGATTGTGATAGGCCCGGGTTATTTTTTAGGTAGCAATCCAGAAACGCAAGCATTTACAGTTACTGCTAAAATCAGTTCAACAGTAAATTTTATTTTAGGCTCATCAGGCTCTTTTATTCAAGGAATGGATTTTAGGAATAGCACAATAGGAATTAATGCAAGCAATATAAGTATAATAAGAAATCTTGATATAGGTACTACGTTTCTTGGATATAACGCAACTACTGGTGCATCCTCAAATGTTTCAAATATTATAATTTCTCAAAATTTCAGTATGGGCAATATCGGAAATGCTACAAATCCAATAGTTAGTAACGTTTTAATAACTAATAATTTTATTAAAGGAAGTATAATTTTCCAACCAAATACTACAGCTCTTATACAAAATAATGTTTTAGATCCTACAATTAATTTAGGCCCGTCAGGTACAGTTCTAAATACTCAAAATTGCTTATATGCAAATAATATCTTAGTTACTGGTGTAATTTCTTCTGCTGCATCACACAATAATAATACTTATAGTAATAATATATCTAATTCCACGCAGTTTACTCCATCAGGTTCCAATTCAGGTTCTAATAATCAAACCAATGTTAGTATGGCATCTGTTTTTGTAGGGCCACTTAACCCCACTACTGATGGAAATTGGGCTTTACTAAACCCTGGTCCAGGAAAAAACACTGCTCAAGGTGGTGGAGATTGCGGAATTTTCGGAGGTAGTAGCCCTTATGTTTTAAGTGGTATGCCAGCTATTCCTTCGGTATATTTTTACAGTTTACCAGCTACAGGAAGTAATACCAATCCTTTAAATATTTCATCAAAAGCCAAGTCTAGAAATTAGAAATACTAATTTATTCAATAAGCTAAGATTTTATTTTTATTATCTCATTAATTAGCCAAAGTAACTTGCTAAAGTAGAATAAAAATATTTTTTAATTGAAAAATAATATTTAAAAATCAACAAAATGAAACGTACACTACAAAATAAAACAAATGATTCCCGAATTTGGGTTTGGTTGTTGATTTTGGTAGCTGTTTTCACGTTTGGTATTGCAAGTTCAAAAGCTCAAAACATCAATCGAGTCGAATATTTCTTCGATACAGATCCCGGTTTTGGTTTAGGAACAAGCATAACTATTACGCCATCAGCAAATGTTACCAATATATCATCAAATATACCTTTAAACTCATTAGTCACGGGTTTTCATACTTTCTATATAAGAGCTAGAGATGTAAATGGCAAATGGAGTATTACCCATAATCGTGCATTTTATAAAGAAAACTCAGGAGCAAGCGCATTATTAGCAAATGTTAATAAAGCAGAATATTTTTTTGATACAGATCCAGGTTTTGGTTTAGGTATTAATATTCCTATTACTGCAAGCAATAATGTAGGTAATATAACACTAAATGCCCCTGTTACTTCTTTATCAGCTGGCTTTCATACCTTTTATATTAGAGCACGAGATGCAAACGGAAAATGGAGTGTTACCCATAATCGTGTATTTTACAAGGAGAACTTATCACAAAATGCACCTTTAGTAAATGTCAATAAAGCAGAATATTTCTTTAATACCGATCCAGGTTTTGGAGCTGGTATTAATATTCCAATAACTGCTGGAATTAATGTTGGCAATATTTTGTTAGCGGCTCCACTAACTTCTTTACCAATAGGTTTCCATACTTTTTATATTAGAGTAAGAGATGCAAATGGCAAATGGAGTGTTACCCATAATCGTGTATTTTATAAAGAGAACTTATCTCAAAATGCACCTTTAGCAATTATTAATAAAGCAGAATATTTCTTTGATACCGATCCAGGTTTTGGAGCTGGTATTAATATTCCAATAACTGCTGGAATTAATGTAAGTAATATTGCGCTAATTGCCCCACTAACTACTTTAGCGACTGGTTTTCATTCTTTTTATATTCGAGTAAGGGATGTAAATGGAAAATGGAGTATAACCCATAATCGAGCTTTTTATAAAGAAAGTTTATCTCAAAACTCACCATTAGCAACTATTAATAAAGCTGAATACTTTTTTGATACCGATCCAGGTTTTGGCTTAGCCACTAATATTGCTTTAACTCCTTCCTCCAATATTACTAATCTAGATTTTATCGCAGATGTTAGCTCTTTGAGTATAGGATTACATAAAGTATATTCAAGAGTGAGAGATGCAAACGGTAAATGGAGTATAGTTTCATTAAAAGAATTTGAAGTTACTTCTCCCTCTCCTCCAGTTTTAACAACTGGAACAATTGTAGGGAGTCCTTTCTGCGCTGGTTCCTCGGTTTCAGTACCCTTCACGGTAAATCAAACCTTTGGTTTAGGAAATACTTTTACAGCTCAATTATCAGATGCCTCAGGAGTTTTTCCAGCAACACCAATAGCTATTGGAACATTAATTTCTTCTATTTCTGGAACTATAAATGCAACAATACCATTAAATATTTCTACAGGATCAGGCTATAGAATACGAGTTGTAAGCAGCAATCCAGTAATAAATGGAATTACAAACACAAGCAATATTGTTTTAAATGCTTTACCAAATGTAAGCTTAGCCAATTTTGCTCCGGTTTCTATTAATACTCCAGTGTTTTTTCTTTCTGGCGGCTTACCATTAGGCGGAACTTATTCTGGAACAGGTGTTACAGCCAATTCATTTGATCCTTCCATTGCAGGTTTAGGAACTTTTAATTTGACTTATACTGTAACAACAGTTGCTGGATGTGTAAAATCTGAGACTAGATCAATTATTGTTAATCCAATAATAAATGCACCTTCAAGTTTAACAGCGACTGCCGTATCTACAAGTCAAATAAATTTAGCTTGGGTAAATAATGCTACTAATAGTACTAGCATTAGTATTGAAAGTTCAGGGAATCCTTCTGGACCATTTACTTTATTAGTAAGTTTAGGATCAAACAGCGTAACTTCTTTCAATAATACTTCTTTAAGTGCATCCACTACAAGATTTTATCGCGTATCAACAAATAATAATACTGGAGGGGTTTCTGCATTTAGTAATATTGCAAATGCAACTACGTTTAGCAATGCAGGAACACAAACAATAATGTTCAATGCACCTTCCAATCCTACTTTTGGAAACTCACCAATTAGTTTATCGGCAAGTGCAAGTTCGGGATTGCCTGTAAGTTTTTCTTTGATTTCGGGGGGTAGTTTTGCATCATTATCTGGTGCAAATAATGGTTTGCTTACTATCATTGGAGCTGGAACAATTGTGGTCAGAGCTTCACAAGCTGGTAATGGAAGTTTTTTACCCGCACCCAATGTAGATCAAACCATTGTATTGCAAAAGGCTAATCCAATAATAACTTGGAATAACCCACTTGCAATTACTTTTCCAACTCCAATTAGTGCTACGCAATTAAATGCAACAGCTAATGTTTCTGGATCTTTTGTATATAATCCATTAACGGGTACGGTTTTGAATGCAGGAAGCCAAAGCTTAGGTACAACTTTCACACCTACGGATTTAGCTAATTTTAATGTAGTTACTAGTTCGGTTTCAATTTTTGTAAACAAAGCAAATCCAGTTTTAACATTTGCTAATCCAGCAGATATTATATTCCCAACTGCATTAAGTGGAACACAATTAAATGCAACAGCAAATGTTGCTGGAACATTTACCTATAATCCTTCATCAGGAGCAATATTGCCAGCAGGAAATGCACAAGTATTGACAGCAAATTTTGTCCCAACATCATCTAATTTTAATAATGCGAGCATAACAGCATTAATTAATGTTCTGAAAGGAAATCCGTTAATAACTTGGGCAAATCCAGCCAACATTACTATTGGAACTGCATTAAGTGGAACACAGCTAAATGCCGTTGCAAATGTGACTGGAAGTTTTGTGTATAATCCAATAGTAGGAACAGTTTTATCTGCTGGAAATGGTCAAAATCTAAACACCACCTTTACACCGAATGATGCTGCAAATTATAACCAAGCAACAGCAATTGTTCAGATTAATGTAAATAATCTGCAAACGCCAATTATTACATGGGCAAACCCAGTAGCTATTACTTTTGGAACTGCTTTGAGCGCAACACAATTAAATGCCACAGCAAATACAGCAGGAACATTTTCTTACAACCCAGTTGCAGGAACAATCTTAAATGCGGGAACACAAACGTTGAATGTTCAGTTCAATCCAACAAATACTGCACAGTTTGCACCAGCTAGTGCAAGCGTTCAATTATTGGTAAACAAAGCAAATCCTGTTTTAACATTTGCTAATCCAGCAGATATTATATTCCCAACTGCATTAAGTGGAACACAATTAAATGCAACAGCAAATGTTGCTGGAACATTTACTTATAATCCTTCATCAGGAGCAGTATTGCCAGCAGGTAATGCACAAGTATTGACAGCAAATTTTGTCCCAACATCATCTAATTTTAATAATGCGAGCATAACAGCATTAATTAATGTTCTGAAAGGAAATCCAATAATAACTTGGGCAAATCCAGCTAACATTACTATTGGAACTGCATTAAGTGGAACACAATTAAACGCCGTTGCAAATGTGACAGGAAGTTTTGTGTATAATCCAATAGTAGGTACAGTTTTACCTGCTGGAAATGGACAAAATCTAAATACCACCTTCACACCGAATGATGCTTCAAATTATAACCAAGCAACAGCAAGTGTTCAGATTAATGTAAATAATCTGCAAACGCCAATTATTACATGGGCTAATCCGGCACCAATTACTTTTGGAACTGCTTTAAGCGCAACACAATTAAATGCCACAGCAAATACAGCAGGAACATTTACCTACAACCCAGTTACAGGAACAATCTTAAATGCGGGAACACAAACGTTGAATGTTCAGTTTAATCCAACAAATACTGCACAGTTTGCACCAGCAAATGCAAGCGTTCAAATAGTTGTAAACAAAGCAAATCCTGTTTTAACATTTGCTAATCCAGTAAATATTATATTCCCAACTGCTTTAAGTGGAACACAGTTAAATGCAACAGCAAATGTTGCTGGAACATTTACCTATAATCCTTTATCAGGAGCAGTATTGCCAGCAGGTAATGCACAAGTATTGACAGCAAATTTTGTCCCAACATCATCTAATTTTAATAATGCGAGTATAACAGCATTAATTAATGTACTGAAAGGAAATCCGTTAATAACTTGGGCAAATCCAGCCAACATTACGGTTGGAACTGCATTAAGTGGAACACAATTAAATGCCGTTGCAAATGTGACAGGAAGTTTTGTATATAATCCAATAGTAGGAACAGTTTTACCTGCTGGAAATGGACAAAATCTAAATACCACCTTCACACCGAATGATGCTGCAAATTATAACCAAGCAACAGCAAGTGTTCAGATTAATGTGGTTACGGTTATTCCAGGCAATTGTTCAGCAAGTGGATCAATATTATATGAATTTTGGTCGGGAGTTAGTGGAAATACAATTGCAGATATTCCAGTATTGATCTTACCAAGTTTTACATTATCAAGAGGTTCATTTGAAGGATATACTAATTCGGCAGACAATTATGCCAGCAGATTTAGAGGCTATGTATGTGCACCACAAACAGGTAATTATTTGTTTTATATTGCAAGTAATGAGCAAGGTGTCTTGTTTTTGAGTACTGATGACAATCCAGCAAATAAAATTCAAATTGCATCTGTTAATGGTTTTACAAATTCTAGACAATGGAATAAATTTCCATCTCAGCAGTCCGTTTTAATTCCATTAATAGCAGGTCAGAGATACTATATTGAAGCATTGCAAAAAGAAAGCAATGGATCAGATAATCTTGCAGTAGGATGGAGATTACCAGACAATTCTTTTGAAAGACCTATTCTTGGAAACAGACTTTCACCATTTGATCCAGGAATAAATATTCCACCAACTGTAATAGTGACATTACCAAATAATAACTCTTTCTATGGAATTGGAGCAGTAATTCCAGTTACCGCCATAGCAAAAGATTTATATGGAACTGTTCAACAGGTTGAATTATTTGTAAATGGAGTTTCAAATAGCATAGATGTAAGGTCACCTTATCAATTTACGCTAAATGGATTAGCTTCGGGAATATACACTTTAACAGCAGTTGCTACCGATGACGATGGAATGATGACAACTTCTGCACCAATAGTTATAGAAGTTTCTGCACCAATTTCTGCAGAATGTTTAGCAACAGGAACAATTGAAAGGGAAGTTTGGAATTCTGTAACAGGGACTAATATATTTCAAATACCATTGAATACTAGTCCAAACGCGGTATCAATTTTGACTTCTTTTGAAGGTCCTACAAATGCAGGGGATAATTATGGAGCCAGAATCCGTGGATTTATTTGTCCTCCGCAAACTGGAGATTATTCTTTTTACTTGTCATCTGATGATAAGAGTGAATTATGGTTAAGTCCTGATTCAACATCTGCCAATGCGGTAAAAATTGCAAATGTAAATTCATTTACCAATTTTAGACAATGGAATAAATTTCCAAATCAAAAATCTGGATTGATTAATTTACTAGCAGGGAAAAAGTATTACATTCACGCTTTGCACAAAGAAGGATTGCAGTTTGATCATATTTCTGTAGGATGGGATTTACCAGGCGGAGTGCAAAACAGACCTATTTCTGGTCAATATTTATCGCCATTTATTCTGCAAACTAATACTAAAACTCTTTTGTCAACCATCAATTCAAACTATACAGATAATTGGTTGAAATTAAATGTATTTCCTAATCCATTTAGTACCACTACTCGAATAGAATGGACATCTACAAAAAGCGGAGCCACTCAGATCTTATTGTTTGATTTGAATGGGAGAGTGGTAAGAAAGATTTATGAAGGAAATGTAGACGAAAATCAGCCATATTTCTATAATCTAGAGGCAGAAAACCTAGATGCTGGAATATATATGCTGAAAGTATTGAGTAATGAAAATCTATATCAATTAAAGATTGTGTTTACAAAGTAATCTGTGTTTAAATTAAGTTTAGAAAACCGAGTTGGAGAAAATCCAATTCGGTTTTTTTTGTTTTATATATATTAGTTTGACTAATTTTTTGAGATTATTTAAAAACTAAATAAAGAATATTGAAAAAACTATTCAATATCTAAGTATGTTTTTCTAATTATAACTATTAGATTTTACAAAAAAATTATTTAATAATTAAATGCTGTACTTATTAAAAAAGACTCCAAAAAATCTAGGATAAGCGGAAATAAATAGATAATAAACAGTATTTGTTAAATTAAATCCTTAGACTTTAAATTAATTATAGTCTTTGTTTTAAACTGAAAAATATTCCTGATGTTTGAAGTCTTAACGATCCAGCTCCAATACCTGAATTTGGAACTTTTAAAAATGGTTCTATTTGGAAGGAAAGATTTTTATAAATAGCTTTTTCAAATCCTAATGAAAAATTAAAAACAGATAAATAATGATTATTTTTTTCTGTCACATTAAAATGATGTTTAGCGATTCCTGCTGGTGTATCAAAATGAAAATCGTAAGATTCTGTTCTTAAAAAATAACTTGAAATTCCAGCTCCAACGAATAATTTCCCGGTAGCACTTGGCAATAAATAATATTTAAAAGTAATAGGAACATCTAAAACCATACTTTTTGCAGCAACATCATAAGCAGGAAAAGGATAAGGATTGTTCCAACCATCTATTTTGTAACTAGATTTATCATCCATGTGATATTTTTTCATTGTACGATTAATACCAAATGAAACACTAACATTTTTTAAAAAATAATATTCTCCTGCTATACCATAATTAACTCCTGCATATTTACTAACAAACGATTTATCGTAAGTAAAATCAGGAGATATCATAGCTAACACGGCAAATCTATTTTTACGAATAGGTTTCAATTTTAATGTTGAATTATCTATTAAATTTGATTTTAGACTTAATTCTTTTTGTTCGTTTTCTGGATTAATCAATGGAATCGGAAATAGCGGAATTGACTCTTTAAATTCAGAAAAGAATTTCGAATCTTGATTAGTAGAATTACTATTATTCTCAGCCAAAAAAGAATTATTGTCATTTTTTGCAGATTCTTTTATTCGAGTTATTGATGGAAAATTTTCATTTTCTTCCTTAGACTCTGAAGATCCATTATTAATATCATTTATAAATTCCTTAGTATTAATAGAATTATTTTTCACAATAACTAAATCTTCACCTAGTAGGAATGTATCTTTTGATTTGTTTATTTTGGTTTCTGTTTTTAATTGCTTGGATTTATTTTTTTTTGTAGATAATGGATTCGATTTAATGATATTATTAGTCAAAGAATTATTAATATCCTCTATTTTTGTTTCATCATTTAAAGATTTGGTTGTTTTTTTACTTTTTCCGAGATCGTTTTTCAATACATCTTTGTCATTTAATTTACCTTCTTTAATTTTTAATTCATTTTTTGTTAAAACTTCTCCATTCAGTGGTTTTTTGCTTTCGTTTCTATTCAGCAAGGTTTCATTTTTGTTTCTGTCATTTGTATTGGATTTGTTATTTTCCAAGTTGCTTTGAATTTTGGTGTTTTCATTTGATTTTGCAACTAAATCTTGATTTAGTTTTTCGTTCCCAAATTTAAAATCGCTATAATTTACCAAAAGTATCGCACCAACTAAAAATGCAGCTACCAATGCTGAAATTTTCTTCCAATTCCAAAACAAAATTGCAGGTTCTTTACTGTCTAGCTTTTCTTCCATTTTAGACCAAGCTGCCTCGGTAAATGGAAATTCTATTTTATCTGCTGCATCTTTAAAAATGCCGTTGTATTTTTCTTCAGGCATATCTTGCAAACTCATCTTTATAATATTTTTTAATTAAATCTTTCATTTTATTTTTTGCTTTAAACAAATTTGATTTTGAAGTTCCCGTAGAAATCCCAAGCATTTCTCCAATTTCGTTATGCTGAAAGCCATCTATAACATATAAATTAAAAACAGTACGATAAGCAGGGGATAAACGTTGCACGAGCGCAACAATCTCTTTATAAGAAATATTATTTAGAACTACTTCGTGTACTACAGGGTCGCCAGCTTGTTCAATTGGCACATTTGCTGAATATTTTAAATTCTTTCTAATTAAATCTAAAGAAGTATTTACAACAATAGTTTTGAACCAAGGTTTAAAAGCCTTTTCTTGATCAAATTTGCTTAGATTGTTAAAAACTTTTAAAAAAGCATCGTTTAAAATATCAGCTGCATCATCTTCATCTCCGGCATATCTAAAAGCGATACCCATTCCATAACTATAAAATTGCTGATAAAGTTGTTTTTGAGCTGATCGCTTTTCAGCAATACAGTCAGAGATAAGTTTAGAAAATAAAGGGTCAGACGAATTATTCAAATTTCTTAAACTCTTATGTTAAACAATTGGTAATGTTAGATGCAAATTTATAGTAAAACTATTTAAATTAATGAAACTAAAAAAATTTGGTCATTTTATTATTAATTGACAGTGCCAAGATCATTTTCCATCGCATATCGAACAAGACTAGCAGTATTATTCATGTTCAATTTAGATAAAATATTTTTTCTATGAGTTTTAACTGTTGCCGGACTTAAAAATAATTTATCAGCAATTTCAATATTAGTAAGTCCCTGAGCAACTAACACAACAATTTCTTTCTCTCTAGGAGTAAGTAATTCTGGTTCTGGTTCTCGCTTTAGTTTATTTGCTTTTAATTGCCCGAAACTATAAATTCCCTTCATAATGATTTCAGAAATATCAGCACTTAAGTAAAGTTCATCTTTATCTACCATAGCCATCGCTTTCAGCAATTCATCTGCTCCAGTATTTTTTAAGATAAAAGCATTTGCTCCTGCTTTTAACATTTGATTCACCGAAACAAAATCATCAACCATTGTTAAAGCAATTACTTTACATTCAGGAAGTAGTTTTTTGATTGCTTCTGTTGTTTCTATTCCATTAATACCGGGCATATTAATATCAATAATCACATATTCTGGTTTCAAATATTTTACCATTTCCAATGCCCTTGCACCATTCAAAGCTTCTCCGACTATCTCTACATTTTTATGTTTTTTTAGCACTAATTTAAGACCATCCAAAAACATTTGATGATCATCCACAATTAAAACTCTTTTTTTATCGGACATGATTTTTTTTGTTTGATGAAGGAATTTCTATCATAACATTATTTCCGTAACCTGGTTTGGTGTCTAAACAAATAGTACCACCTAACATTTCCACTCTGGTTGAAATATTTTTTAAACCATAACCGCCTTTAATTTTTTCGTTATCAAAACCTTTACCATCATCCTCATAGATAAAAATCACCTGCTTATCACGGTACATTAATTGAATTGAAATTGATTTTGCTTCTGCATACTTTATAGTATTATTCACTAGTTCTTGCATTATTCTGTAGATGTTAATTTTAATCTCAGGTGAAACATATTCTGGAAAATGTGAATCGTGTAAATTAAATTTCAACTTATTAAATCTACTCATTTTGAACATATAATTATTAATAGCGGATGGTAAACCATGCTCTTCCACTATTTTTGGATTCAATTGAAATAAATGCTCACGCATATTTCTAATAGAAGTATCTAATATTTGCAATGCATTACCATGTATTTGTTTTAAATCTTCGTTTTGCGTAGAGATTAAATCAGACATGGCTGCAATATAAAGCCTTAGTGTAGATAGGCTTGTTCCAAGATCGTCATGTAAATCTTTGGCAAGTCTTTGCCGTTCTTGTTCTTGAGTACTTACGATGATATACAGTTGATGTTTCTGTCTTTTGTGTAATAAAAATAGTCTATATCGTACGAGTATAAAGATAATTAAGACAACAGATAAAATTATTTGCCATATCCATTGCTTAATAATTTCCATGATTTAGATTAGAATAATTGTAAAATTCTACTTCGTAAAGCTTCAAAATTTACAGGCTTAGCAATGAAATCTAATGCTCCTAACCTTGTTGCGTCTTCTCGATTTTTTAAATCATCATAAGCAGTAATCATCATTACCTTAAGATGTGGATATTGCGTCTTTACTATTTTCAATAAATCAATACCATTCATTCCTGGCATTTTTATATCTGATAAAACCAAAACCATATCAAATTCCTTTAGCGTGTTTAGATATTGAATAGCAGCATTGGCAGATGTAGCAAAACGGAACAAAAATTTCCCCTCTTGAATATCTTTTTTAAACTTTTTTCTAAATAAAAGTTGAATATCTTCCTCATCATCAACTACTAAAATTTTGAGTATGTCTTCTTTCATTAGGTTTTTACAGATGTAATGATCTTAAAGATCATTTATTAATTTGAATTAATGGTAATTTAATCGAAAATTGAGTGTACGCACCTTGTTCAGATTCTACTTCCATTTCTCCATTATGTCTTCCAACTATTAGGTCGAACGATATTGATAACCCTAATCCAGTTCCTTTTCCAGCACTTTTTGTAGTGAAAAATGGATCAAAAACTTTTTCTTTTATTTCTTCAGAAATCCCTAACCCATTATCCCAAATTAAAATCTGAATTACATCTTCCAAAGCTATTGTTTGAATTCTTACCTCTGGAACATACAAATTGTTTGCATTATTTGTTTCAAAATCGCTTCTATCATTGATAGCATCAAACGCATTATTAATTAAATTGATGATGACTCTGCTAATGGATTGTTCAATTAATTCTATTTCAGGTAAATTTGATTTCAAATTCTGAACAATATTACAATGAAAATTAGTTTGTATACTCTGATAACTATTATAACTGAATATAACGGCTTGCTCTATTATTTCATTGAGGTCACATTTTTTAAAAATTTCATGTTGTTCATCTCTAGAGTGTAAAAGCATACTTCTAACTATTTTTTCTGCACGTTTACCATGAAAAGTTATTCGTTCTACATTTTCTTTTAATTCATCCACTACTTCTGTTACTGCTTGATCTTTTTTTAATTCTGATAATTCATTTATTAAATCTGTACTTAATTCAGAAAAATTATTAACAAAATTCAAGGGATTTTGAATTTCATGGGCTATTCCTGCCGTTAGCTGCCCCAGAGAAGCTAATTTTTCTCTTGCGACCAATTGTTTTTGAGTCTCTTTTAACTTTATTAAAGAAAAATTTAATTCAGCAGTTCTATTGGTTACTTGTATCTCTAACTCCATTTTCTGCTCTTCTAAAAATTTAGTTTTTTCTATTTGCTGCTGATTTTCTAATCTTCTTTTTTCAGCTTTTTCGGCTTCCAATTCTTTTCTAATTAAATTAATTCTGTAAGCTAATGCAAGAGAAAGAAAAACTGCTTCTATTGTAGATCCAAAAATAATAATAGGATAATAGGTGCCCATTATGATGATAGTTGGTTGAAAACCTAGTACATCCATAATAATATGAGTGAACATAGCAATGATCAATGGCAACCAAGCCAATAAAAAATAAACAGCAATTTTTTGTTTTTTTATTACTGAATGGATAGCTGCTGTGATTACTAACGATCCACCTATAAGAGCAACTACTTGATTTAATGAAAGGACTAATTGGCTGTATGGATAAATCATAACCATGATAGCAATTCCCAGCATTGCTAATTCTGTTAAAAGAAAATAAGATCTATATTTAGGTAAATTTACTTTTACTAATAAAAAATTCTCAGAAAACTTTACAGAGAAAAAAAATGAAAGAGCTAAAATGACATACATGGATCTAATATGCCACCATGGATAAGTTGGCCATAAGAATTCATAGGCTTTGCCAAGCCAAGTAAGGATGAAAAGTAAGGTAGTAAGTAAATATCCAGTATAGTATAAATA
>JBBQYA010000080.1:0-12625 GCA_038209155.1 Sphingobacteriales bacterium
ATCATTGAAGATGATACAGACGATCAAGAGATGTTAAGCGACATCTTTAAAGAACTTAATTATAATAATAAAATAGTCTTTTTTAATGATGGTCAAGAAGCACTTAATTACTTATGTGCAAAAACTGCCGAGCCTTTCATTGTTTTTTCAGACATCAATATGCCAAAGTTAAACGGTATTGAATTAAGAGAACAAATACACGAAAACGAAGATATGCGATTAAAAACGATACCTTATTTGTTTTTCACAACCAGTGCGGAACAAGCTGCAGTTATCGATGCCTATTCAAAATCTATTCAAGGGTTTTTTATTAAACCTTCGAGTTATCAAGATTTAAAAGGTTTAATAAAAATAATAATTGAATATTGGAAACATTGCGAATCTCCAAACTTTGTTGAGTAAATAAATGAAGTAGATTAATCATTTCTAAGAATGGGAGAGATTTTTCGATTTAATAAATTCAGAAAATTCAGAAATCATTAAAGATCTTAATTCATTATTATTGCAAAATCAGTTTTTGGTTTAAATAAAAAACAGACTAGCAATTAAATTTTACGTGAGACAAAAATTTTTAATATTCATTTTTAGTTTTTCAATCCTTACTACAAATGCTCAAAATTTTGATTTAGGTAGTTGGAATATTTTAAATATAAAATACATAAATGACAACAAATGGAGTTTTTTTGGGGAAGCACAATTGCGATCGCTGAAATTTTACTCCAACTTCCACTACTACGAATACAAAGGAGGCATCAATTATAAAGCGCTTAAAAATCTAACCCTTACTTTGGGAGCCGGCAGCTATCAAACCTATAGAGAAGGCGGTGATTTTGTTTTACCCAAAAATAATAATGAATTTAGACTATGGCCACAGATTATCATCAACCAGTCATTAGGAAAAATTAAAGTAGAACAACGTTACCGATCAGAATTTAGATTTACCAGCAATGGGTATCGCAATCGGTTTAGATATAGAGTTGGTTTATTATATCCTTTCGGTAAAGAAAAAAATAAATACAAACCCTATCAAATCAGCGCAAGTAACGAACTCTTTTTTACGAACAATGAACCTTTTTTTGAAAGAAATAGAATGTCTTTTGCTTTCAATTACAAGCCTTCGAGACTTACAAGTTTGCAAATAGGATATCTCCATCAATTCGATTATAAAATCAACGATGAAACAGGAAATGATTTTTTGCAAATTGGTTTATTTGTTGAATTATTTAGAAAACAAACAATAAATACAGACAATAATACTGAACAAAAAGATGATTGAAAATGAATAAATTCCTATTTAATAGCTTCCAATCCCTCCAAAGCAGAAGCATCATTTGGAGAATAATAAAGCACTTTAGTAAACAATAAGCGAGCTTCATTTTTGTTCCCTAAAAAATAGTTTGTCCAAGCACTCATCAATAAATTATTATAATCAAACGGAAAAAGATTCAATGAAACATCAAAGTTTTTCTTAGCTGAAACATAATTTTTCCGATAATAATAGATCATTCCTAACTTGTAGTTTGCTACCGAGTTTTTGGGATCTAATTTCAAAATGCTTAAATAGTTTTTTTCTACATCATTCCATATTTCAAGTACCGAAAGTGAATTGATAATCGCCCAGCGAGGTTCAGTAGCAGCTGGCATATTACCTATTGCCTTCTCATAAAATGGTAATGACTCCTTATATTTTGTCATACTATAATTCAACCATCCCAATCTCATATTCATTTCATACGATGCAGGATTGTATACTTTTGTGATCGCATCTATCGCTGAAGGATAATTCTGCACCGCCTCAAAATTATACGATTGGCTAAAAGCATTTAAAATCGTTTTATCCTGCGCGCTTACTTGATTAGAAATTACGATTGCGATAATGATGAGTAGCTTTTTTAAAAATTCCATTTGACAGTAGTTAAAAATAAATGATTTGAATAGTTAGTTAAATTTGTGAGAGCAAAATCAGATTTAGAAACATAATAAGCATAAAAGCTATTGTCTATCAATTGAAAACGATAGCTAGGAGAAAATTCTAAATTATGATAAATAAACTTTAAGTCGGCTCCTAGAATTAATTTCATAGAGTTTGCAGAATTAAAGGTGATAAATCCATTTTGAGAAACGTAATTTAAAAGATTTCCATAAATAGCAGAAGTTTCAAGCCATAGATTTTTTACAACTTCCCCTCCTACTTTCTGTCCAATTATATATTGATTTTCTCTAGTATCATTTTTATAAGCTGCAGATGTCGAAGTGTAAAAATTTACATTACCCAAAGGATAATAAACAACCACCGCTTCTGCTTGATATTGTTCAGCATTCGCAAAATTGCTTTTGCTAAAATTCATTGATGGATATATTTTACGAAATTGTTTTCCCACACTAAACGTAGCTGAATATGAACCTAGACTTTTTGCTTCATAAAGTGTTCCGTCAAACGTTTTATAATTTTGTTCATACCATCCAAAACCGTAAGAAATGTTCCAATTATTTTTTAAAAGATGAGATAATCCAATATTGTATTGATATTGATTACTAGTTCCAATAGAGGTTTGGCTAGTATTTATTTCTGTTGATAAAGGTATTGGAGTTTGCACAATTCCAACATTATTTATTTGAAAAACAGAAAAGCCGTACTGCAATTTTAGTTTATTCAATAGAGTTTGTTCCACTAATATATTACCGAAATCCATACGTTTTTGATAGATATGACTGGCATAAACTTTATCTAAATCAAGTAATGATTGATCGGGATTAAAATTATTTAAACTTGTACCAACCCCTATACTTATCGCATCAATTGCATTTTGTTTATACTTAACTTTCTTTTGTATTTCTACCGACATTTTACTAGCAAATGAATTGGCCTCCAAAGTTCTATTAGAAAAAACATAAGCATAATATAAATACTCTTGCCCGACTTCATCTGCAGGATTTATTGCATTTGCTGCTTCCAAATGAGGAATAGCCCGAAAATAATTTTCAACATTGTAATAAGAAATTCCCAAACGTATTCTTAAATAATAAAAATCAATATCCTCTTTTAATGCTTTCTCACCAAGTACAATTAATTCTTTATAGGAATTTGAATGGAACTGAACATAAGTAGCACTATCTACTTTTTTATAAGTGAGAGGAGCCAACGAACTCGTACTATCTGTTTGAGAAGCAAATGGTAATAAGAAAAATATTATTCGTAAAAGCATGAATAAATTTCAGAATTGTTTTTTTTATGAATGGTAAATTGGAAAATTTTATTGTCTTTCAATTCAATTTCAAAATTTATTTTCTTAAATGTTTTATTAATAAACTTTGCTTCCACCACAGAATGAATAATGATGCTTTGAGGAGCATAAATATTATCGCAATGAGTAAAGTCAGAAGAATAGTTAGCTTGGGTAAATAAGTAAAACGGTGCTATCACATCTTGAAAAGGTTTGAAAAATGCACTGTTAAAATGAACTAAGGGAATATTATCCTTAATTTTTATTTTTTCATAATAACCTAATAACTGGCGATAAGCAGCTAGATAAAACTGGAAAAGCAAGGATTTTTTATCTCCTTCAAAATCGGTAAAATAAAACATAACGCCATCATTAATAAAATAAGCGTTCGATTCGCTCTCGTTGCAATAAAAATAGGTTCTATTCCAAGCATCAGTTAGAATTTCCCAAGTAATTTTGTTTTTATTTTTTGAATTAATAAGAGAAATATTCACTCCAGGATAAAAATTAAATCCAGTAACCAACAATTGATTGGTTTGGACATTTGAAATAAAATCTCCTTCATTCGGAATCTCAGAATATTTTAAAAATTTATCATTTTCTTTTCTTAAAATATAATAACCAATAGGATAAGAAATAGGCTTACTACCAATAGTTGGCAAGGTTTGCAATTGGAAATGAATGTGCGGTTCAGGCGAGCGACCAGAATTTCCACAAGTTG
Organism: Sphingobacteriales bacterium; assembly: GCA_038209155.1. GTDB lineage: Bacteria > Bacteroidota > Bacteroidia > Sphingobacteriales > Sphingobacteriaceae > JBBQYA01. The sequence continues at coordinate 3,946 of JBBQYA010000080.1, forward strand.
CTAATAAAGCTCCTTTATAAACGTATTGCCCTATTATTACTTCAATAGAATCTTTTTTAAGATGGCTAATTTGTGAAAACAAACCATTCAAATGATTCATAATAATCGTGTTTCCCCAATTCTTTTCGATATCTACACTTCCAATATCATTATCTTCTACTGTATTTATAATATCATAAATATAACCATCAAAAGGAGCTAAGATTTCTCTATTGAAACTATAAAAATGATCTAAATGAGTGCCCGAATCTCTATAGGTTTTAGATTTAGAATCTTCCACCACAAAATCAAGAGCCTTACTCCATTCGCCTAAATGGGTTATGGAACCGTCGTATCCCTGACTCACTTTCCATTCTCCAATGTAGGGAAGAGAAATTTTATATAAATGTTCGTTTTTGAACCGATTGATTGAATTTAGGTATTTATAAATCGTTTTTTCTGCTGAAAAATATTGGATTGAAGTTATTTTAAAAAAGTTTTGCATCCATCTTTGATTTAATGAAAACAGAAACGCAGCAGTAATTACACTGAAAGAAAGCGTGAAAGCCTTTAAATTAAATATAATCAATATTTTACCTAAGGATATTAATAATAAAACAAGCACTGGAATAAGCAAAATCACAGCTAAATAGCTATACTTATTAGGAATTAAGAAAAAACAACCTATTGCAATTGCAAAAAATATAAAGTTTGAACCCTGCAAGAAATAATTTAAATCATGCACATTGGCACCTAACAAAAAATAAAATAAATAGGCAAAACCAAAACCGATAATACTGAGTGAAAAAGATATTCTGGAAAAGTAAAGCAAACCCCCAGCAATCAAAACTCCTCCTAATACGCTATCTTGAAAGAAAGTTCCAGACAATGTTTTGAAATAAATAATAGCAAAATCTGGAATCGAAATAGCATCCAAACTATGAACTAAATTATAAAAAATTGAAGATTGATCTTTTGCGATTTGATTAACAGTATACAGATGCTGATCATTCAAAAGTATATTTTCTAAATTTGAAGAGGAAAGAGAAATAATCCAATAGCTAATCAGAAAAGGAAAAGAAAGAAATGGAATATTTTGGGTTGCAAAAAGTCCTTTGAGCCAAGCAGTAATCAATACCAAAATAATAATGGAAGCGAAAAACAATACTGGAAAAGCAAAGGAAAGATTGTACTCATAGCCTAAAGAAAGCCCTAAAAGCAATGCATTAAAACCAAAAGTTCCAGTTTTGATTTCATCACGATTAAATCCAATCAAATAGGAAAAATAGTTTGTAAATAAAACCGACAATAACCCTATTAATCCTTGAAAAGGACTAAAAAAAGTCACAATTAGAATAACTAATGCTAAAACTTGGTTTAAGGAAAAGAAAATTAAGCTGTAGCTATTTAGTGTGGTAGTAAGCCAATAATTTTTTAATAAATTGTTTTTTGTTACTTTCAATAAGTATTTGCTTTTTGCTTTTCAACCAAATGTAAACATATTTTCAAATTTGAAGTTGAAACCGAATTTAATGAGCGTTATTTGTTATCCTACAATCTACATTAAGAAAAATAAAACGATAGAAATCAATGGGTGCCACCGTCAATCTGAAAAATAAATTATCAGAAGCTAGTTTAGAAAGAATAAAGAAAAAAGCCATTTTTAAAAACTTCGTTACTTGGTTTGAAATTCCTGCCTACAATCATTACAGATCAGTCGGTTTTTATAATTATATCTACGGCATAGAAATTACTTCAGTAGAAATTAACGGCATATCCATGGGTTTTTTTCCAGTTGAAAACGGAATTGGTGGAGCTATTGTCACCGGGCAAGGATGTGTGCCAAGTGAAACTGGACCTCTTATTTATTTAAATGGTGGCGAAGATTTGAATAATGTTTTGTCGAAAGTAAATTATGCTGGCGGAAGAGTAACCATGGAAAAAACATTTATAAGCGAAACCACAGGATATTTCGCACTATTTATCGATTCTGAAGGAAACAGAATGGCACTTCATTCTAAATATTAAAATCAATTCTGATGGAAAATAATGCTAAACATTATAACATAAATCAGCTTAGAATTGATTTATGGAACGAATTAAAAGAGAAAACCAATACCATCAATCGTTTTGAACCAAAAGATAAAGCTCAAAAAAATCTTTTACTAGAAACATCTTATTTATTAGAAAATCTTAAAAGTATTGAACAATATTTTTCTTTTCCAGGAACAGCTATTGTAGATAGAATTAGTAAATCATTAGATAAAGGTGAATCAAAAGCTGTAAGCAATCAATTAACATCCATAGTTCATTTGCTTGCGAGCGATGAGTATCGTACAAAAAAAGAATTGGTAGATGAAATTTTGGACAATAATTTCGGAAAAAATCTAAATGATACTCAACAAAAAAGTATTTCCAAAAAGATTTTCTTTGAAGTTTTATATGTAGAAGATTTATCGGCCACAGAAGAAATTGTACTGAAAAAAAGAGTTAAAGAAATCATTAATCCAAATGGAAATTTGACCTATGATTTAGTGGTTCAACGTTCATTTCAAGATGCTTTGATTTGCTTATTTTTCAATTATAATATTCAAGCTGCTGTCATTCGTTCTGGACCATTATTATTCTCCTCAAATATTACAGATGCTATTCGTCCTTTTATCAAAAATGTTTTAAACATTGATTTGACCAATGTTTCCAATTCAGAATTAGGAACTTTATTAGCAAAATATATTCAACAATTCAGACCTGAACTCGACCTATATTACATAACCGACTCTTCTCTAACACATTTAGATGATTCAACGGTAAAAACGTTTAAGCGAATTTTTTATCGCATGGAAGATTTTCAAGAATTGCATCTTTCCATCATTAGTGGAATAAATGAAAAATACGAAACTCCTTTTTTTACCGCTTTAACAGAATATAGCAAAAAGCCGACGAGTGTATTTCATGCTATGCCTATTTCTAGAGGAAACTCCGTTTTCAAATCGAGATGGATTGCAGATTTCGGTGATTTCTACGGCAGAAATGTATTTTTAGCCGAAACTTCTGCAACCAATGGAGGTTTAGATTCGCTTTTACAGCCTGTGGGACCATTGAAAAGAGCTCAACAAAAAGCAGCAAAAGCTTATGGAGCAGAACACACATTTTTTGTAACAAACGGAACTTCCACTGCCAATAAAATAGTTCAACAAGCATTAGTGAAACCTGGCGATGTGGTTTTAGTGGATAGAGATTGCCACAAATCTCACCATTATGGATTGGTGCTTACTGGAGCATTTCCAGTGTATTTAGATTCCTATCCAATTCAAGAATATTCTATGTATGGTGCTGTGCCATTACAATTAATTAAACAAAAATTACTCACTCTCAAAGCAGCAGGCAGATTAGACAGAGTGAAAATGATTTTATTAACCAATTGCACTTTTGATGGCTTGGTTTATAATGTCGAAAAAGTGATGGAGGAAGTTCTAGCTATCAAACCTGATATGGTTTTTTTATGGGACGAAGCGTGGTTTGCTTTCGCAAGTTTCACTTACACTTTTAAACAGCGTACAGGAATGTATGTTGCTAATAAATTATTTCAAAAATATAGAAGTTCAGAATATAAAGTAAAATATAAGGAACATATCAACTCGTTAAAATTAAATGAACTCCCTACTCTCCCCGACCCAGAAAAAGTGAAAATACGGGTCTACGTAACTCAAAGTACACATAAAACACTTTCCTGCTTCCGTCAAGGTTCTATGATTCATGTCTGGGACGAAGAGTATAGTTTGAAAGTGGCTGATATTTTCCTAGAAGCCTACATGACTCATACCACCACTTCTCCCAATTATCAAATATTGGCTTCTATGGATGCTGGCAGGCGGCAAGTAGAATTGGAAGGTTATGAATTGGTAGAACAAAGTATAGAAATGGCGATGATTTTACGTTCAAAAATTCAAAATCATCCAAGTTTGAGTAAGTATTTTCATATTCTTACTGTTCAAGATTTAATTCCAAATGAATACAGTGAGCATGGAATGGCAGAATATTATACCAAAGAAAATGGCTGGGCAAGACTAGAAGAAGCTTGGGAAAAAGATGAATTTGTAATAGATCCTACCAAAATAACCTTATTTGTTGGCAAAGCAGGAATTACAGGAGATGTTTTCAAGAATGATTATTTGATGAATAAATTCAACATTCAAGTAAATAAAACTTCAAGAAATACGGTTCTTTTGATGACAACCATTGGTACAACAAGAGGAAGCGTTACTTTTCTAATTAATGCTCTACTCCAAATCGCTTCAGAATTAGATGAACAAAATCGTTCGATGAATAAGCGAGAAGCAGAAATCAACAAAATTCATATTGACTCTATTTTAAATGATGTGCCACCTCTACCTCATTTCAGTTTTTTTCATCGTTCGTTTGAAGCCACACCTGGTGTACCCGGCGGAAACATTAGAGAAGCTTATTTTTTAGCTTATAATGAAGAAATGTGCACTTACATTCCTTTAAATGAATGTTTAGCTGCTATCAGAAACAAACAAGAATTAGTATCCACTTCTTTTGTTATTCCTTATCCTCCCGGTTTTCCAGTATTAGTTCCCGGCCAAGTTGCTAGTGAAGAAATCATAAATTTTATGATTGCTTTAGCGATTAAAGAAATACACGGATACAGAGCAGAACTAGGATTAAAAATATTTACCAAGGCCGCCTTAAGCCGAAAAGATACTATTTCTGCAATGGGTGCATTTCCATTAAATTTTAAAAAAACTAAAAAACTAAAAGTTAATGACTGATACAAATAATCCAGAAAAACTCCAAAGTATCTCTGACATTCGACGCTATTTTTTATCCAATCAAACACCTATTTATTTCATTAGCGCAACCAATTTTAATTTATTAGGAGCAGATGAATGGGTCGGAAATTTTAAATTTATCACCCATATCGATAGTTTTGAAGGTCAACACCCAAATGTTTTTACTCCAAAAATGGAAATGCCACATGAGGAATTCCAAAGTATTGACGATATCAATAATTACCTGCTTCAACATCCAGAAGTAATTGACTATATTCAATCAAGAGCGGTGAATGGAAACATGGGCAAAGCTTTGTTTTTGATGTTTGATGAAAAAACCGAAAGACTCGCTAATAATTTAGGCTTAGAAGTTTGTATGCCTTCTGCGCAACTAAGAAACTATTTAGACAATAAATTAAATACAAATAGAATAGCCGAAAAAGCAGGCGTGCCTTGTGTTCCGCATATTTTATCCAAAGTAAACGACTATAATCATTTACGATTTATTTCAAATCATTTGGGTCAACATTTAGTCATTCAAACTCCTTTTGGCGATTCGGGTCATACCACTTTCTTCATTTCCAACGAACAAGAATTTGATGTTCACAAAGCAAAAATTTTGCAAGAGAGTGAAGTTAAAATTATGAAACGCATTGACTGTATAGCTGCGGATATTGAAGGTTGTGTAACCGCCAATGGCACAATCGTTACACCATTGATGACAGAATTAGTCGGTTTCAAAGAACTCACTCCTTACAAAGGTGGCTGGTGTGGAAACGAAATTTTTGCTAATGCATTCAATTCAGAAATTAGAGAAAAAGCAAAAAAATACACTCAACTTTTTGGAGATCAACTTTTGAAAGAAGGCTATAAAGGTTATTTCGAGCTTGATTATTTGATAGATCAAAAGGATGGTTCAATTTATTTGGGGGAATTAAATCCTAGATTCACTGGTGCAAGTTCCATGACCAATCATGCCCTTTTTGCCTATGCTGATGTACCTTTATTCCTATTTCATTTATTAGAATGGATGGATGCAAATCACACTCTCAACACCAGAGAGCTCACAGAAAAATGGTCTTTAAATGAAAATATGGACAGTTGGAGCCAATTGGTAATCAAACATACTCGCAAAACTTTAGAATTTGTCAAAAACGCTCCAGCTTCTGGTATTTGGGAAATGCAAAAAAACGAAAGCATTAAATTCAAAAAAATGGATGCTCACCGCAAATCTATTTTAGGGGATAATGAAGCTTTTTTTATGCAAATTATGCAAGAAGACGGATATTTTTATGAAGGTGCAGATTTGGGTATTTTAGTCATGCGAGGTCGTGTGATGTCCGATGATTTTATTCTAAGTCCAAGAGCACAAAAATGGATTGTAGGTATTCATTCCTATTATAAAACTGAATTATTGGAATCTTTCGAACCCGAAGATGAATTAGAACAAGCAAGCGGTTTCAAGATGATTTAGAAATGAACAGATAAATTATCAAAACCAATCTATTTGAAAAAACAATAATTTATGAATTAAACTTTGAACATTTAGAATCATTAAGCTAATTATTCAAGTGTGAAACAAACCTTTAATCTTTAAGATTCATGGCTTTTTTTGATTAAATAAAAATTATATTTTAGGTCAGATAATTAAATTTCTAATAGATCTTACTTAATTTTAGCTTCATTTTTTAAAATAAACAAAATGAAACTACAAGAAAAAGGAAATATCACTCCACCACCGGTATTAAGCAGGTATTTAGAAATAGTTTCTCAAGAAATTCAGCATTGGCAAGGAATTATTTCCGCTACCCATTGGGAAATCTATAACAATAATAAAGCAAACGGAGCCGATTTTTATTTTGGCGAACAAGAACTTGGGCATATTCATTTAGATGGAAGTATTCACCTCCCTTCTACCAAAGAATATTCTCAGACTCTAATAAAATCCGGTTTAGCAAAAAAATTTCCTTATGATCAAAGCTGGGTTCAATTTCAAATTTCAGATCAAAAATTGCTGATCATGCCATCTGGATATTCAAAATACATTACAATCATCTTAGTGGAGCCGATTCATCTACAATTATGAATACAATAGCTGAATACAAAGAATTAGCATAATCAGATTCAGAAATTCGAAAAGATTTACAATTTAAATTTATCATACTGATAACGGTTTCTTTTATTCACGAATGGAGAAACCTTTTTTCATTTGGGAGAAACCTAACTGATTTTGGAGAAAATTAAATCATTTAGTAGAAACTCATTACAAAGTTGGATATGGGAATTACTATTTTGGAGAAACCTAAACCATTTTTTTGAGAAATTTAAATAATTTAGTAGAAACTAATTACCACGTTGGAGTCAGGAATTACAAAATTGGAGAAACCTTTTAATATGTAGGAAAAACCTGTTACAAAATTGGAATCAAGCTTTATAAATTTTGCAAATCATTCATTTTGAATTTGTTATATGTTGAATTCTAGTTTCTTTAAATTAAGGAAAAGAGGCTTGCTTTAGAAGATTTGTTAAAATTTTTTATCCAGCTTTATGATCCTCTTTAACAGCCTTTCGTAAAGTTGGTGGAATTATGTATGTGGAATAAGAATTTCCTTGGCAATATATTTTTATCTTTTTATAACCAACAGGAAATATTTTATTTATTTTTCGTTTTAATAGTTGCTTGAAAAATATCAATTAATATTTGTTTGGCTTTGAATGCTCTCCTTGATTTAATTGAATAAATTTAAATACAAATCCAGCGAATATTTCCCTTTTATTAAACATCTAATACTTCTATTTAAGTTCACAATCCGTTGGTTTTATTTTAGTTTTTTTAATTCAATTCTAAAAGTTAAGATCAAAATTAGTTTGGTTTATTTTCATCACAAAATAGATAGAATATCTTCTTTTACGAAATTGAATATAAATATTGTTGTTTAAAATATATTCAGGATTTCCCTTTCAATCTTAATATACTTTTGTGTATAAATTAATTTATACTTTTTAGTATATATTAATATTAAAGTTGTACATTTGCCTAAGTTTTATTTTAAATGCTATAAAATTGATGAAAGAATCATGAAAATAACAGCACAGGACGAGTATGGTTTACGAATATTGGTGCGCATTGCAAAGTGTAAGGACAATACTGGTTTAAGCATTCCTCAGCTTAGCGAAGCGGAAGGACTATCCCAGCCTCATGTTGCAAAATTGACCCGAATACTTCGTATGGAAGGCTTGATTAATAGTACGAAGGGGCATGTTGGCGGGTATATACTTGCCAGACCTGCAGCCGATATAACGGTGAATCAAGTTTTGAAAGCTTTAGGTGGACGTTTATTTGATGAAGAATTTTGTGCCAATCATGTGGGAGTAATAAAACTGTGCACCAATTCTGTGGACTGTTCTATTCGTTCCCTTTGGACAATGGTGCAATCTACTATTGATAAGTTATTGGATAAAATAACATTGGCAGATTTATCAAATAGTGAAAAAGAAGCTGCATGTACGATCCAAAGTTTATTTGAGAATATTCCAATTAATATAGAGAGTAAAAACTAATTATTAAAAACTAAATAGCTAAACATAATGATAACAGTTTCAGAAAATGCAAAACAACATGCGTTAAGTTTAATAAAAGAAGAAAATAGACCCGAAGGAACATTCATTCGAGTAGGTGTTGATGGTGGTGGTTGTTCCGGCCTTACTTATAAACTTGCCTTAGATAATGTACTTACAGAAAACGACCAGATTTTTGAAGACAAAGAAATAAAGATTGCCGTTGACAAAAAAAGCTTTTTGTATTTAATGGGTACAGAGCTGGATTATTCTGGAGGTATAAACGGAAAAGGATTTGTATTCATCAATCCGAACGCAAGCAGAACTTGTGGTTGTGGAGAATCATTCGG
>JBBQYA010000081.1:0-12555 GCA_038209155.1 Sphingobacteriales bacterium
TTCCACTTCGAAACCATAATCGGGAGCAGATTTCTTCAAATGCACAAAACTACCTTCTCTGTTTTTTCCAAAATGATGATCGTAGCCAATTACTAATTTTTTGGTAGCCAATTTATCTACCAAAATATTTTTTATGAAATCGGATGAACTCGTTTTTGCAAATTCTGAAGTGAACGGAATAATAATTAGATGATCGATCCCAGCTTTTTCTAAGAGCTCTTTCCGTTCGTTCATGGTGTTCAGCATTTTTATGGAATGATCATCTGGATGCAAAACCATTCGCGGATGCGGAAAAAAAGTTAGCAAAACAGATTCACCGTTTATCTGCTTTGCAATTTCTATAATTCGATCTATGATTTTCCGATGTCCGATATGAACTCCATCAAACGTACCGATCGTAACTACGGCGTTTTCAAAAGAAATAAAATTAGAAAGGGAAGTATATGTTTTCATTCTATTCCCTGTAAAGCTTTTTCTTCGCGTCTTTGTTCGTGAATTTTGGTGATAAGTTCTGTGAGATCCCAAGCATCTCTAAGCAACAAATCTCCACTTCTGGTTCGGCAAAGTTTAGATAAATAAGCACCATTATTTAATTTCTTACCAAAATCAGAAATTAAAGATCTGATGTAAGTTCCCTTGCTACAAACCACTTTAAATTCTACTTCTGGTAGATTAATTTTAGTTATTTCAAATTCGCTGATGATTACTTTTCTAGATTTTATTTCAAAATCTTCTCCTCTTCTTGCTTTGTAATATGCTCGTTCTCCATCAACTCTCCTTGCAGAATAATTAGGAGAAACTTGGTCTATTTCGCCTAAAAAGCTTTTGCAAACATCATAAATCATATTTTCTGTAATTTTAGAAATATTAAAACGAAGATCAATATCTGTTTCTAAATCAAAAGATGGAGTAGTAGCCCCTAAAATTAAGGTTCCAGTATATTCTTTTTCTGTTGCTTGATATTCTTCTATTTTTTTTGTGAATTTTCCGGTGCAAATGATGAGCAAACCAGAAGCTAAAGGATCTAAAGTACCAGCATGACCGACTTTAATTTTTTTAATCCTCATTGCATTTCTCACTTTCCCAACTACATCAAATGAGGTCCATGTAAGTGGTTTATTTACCAACAATAGTTCGCCGGTTGGGAAATCAAAAAGAGTATCTGTAGTTTTCAAAATAAAAATAATTTGAAATTATCCGACTATGGATAATGTATAACCAAACGCATAAAGCGAAAGAATAATGATTCCCAATACGATGCGGTAATATCCAAAAACTTTAAAACCGTATTTAGTTAAAAAAGTTATAAAGGTTTTAATAGCTAATAAGGCTACAATAAAAGCAACTACATTTCCAATTAAAAAGATCGGTAGATTATCCAAAACAATAGAATAATTATCTTTTAATTCTAAACAAGTAGCTCCAAACATGGTGGGAATGGCCAAGAAAAAAGAGAATTCAGCAGCGTTCTTTCGGCTCAAACCTTGAAACATTCCTCCAATAATAGTGGCAGCAGATCTGGAAACACCTGGAATCATAGAAACCACTTGAAATAAACCGATAGAAAAAGCTTGTTTATAGCTTAATGGCTCGTTTTCTTCTTTATTTTTTGAAAAATAGTTGTCAACAAATAGTAGAATTATTCCTCCAATGAGTAAAGTGATACCAACAACAACTACATTTTCTAATAATGCGTCAATATTTTTTTTAAATAATAAACCAAAAAATATGGCTGGAATAACTCCAACAATCAACTTTAAATAAAAATCAATGGATTGAAAAAACTTTTTGAAATACAAAGCCACAACGGATAGTATAGCTCCAAATTGAATGGCAACAGTAAAAGTTTTCACAAATTGATTACTTTGAATCCCCATAATGGTGGAAGCAATAATCATGTGACCAGTAGAAGAAATGGGTAGAAATTCGCTAATTCCTTCTACAATAGCCAAAATGATGGCTTGCCATAAATTCATGCTTCGTCTGTATTTTTTGATAAAATAGCTACGAATTCAATCGCAAAACCAATTAAAACTAATACAGGAGCCAATACAGTTTTTCTGAAATCATAGATATTTTCTTTGCCAGTCATTAAGGCAAAACCTAGGATAATGACTGCAATTCCGATCAGCATGATGGTGTAATTTCTTTTGCCAAACATAAATGTTGCTGGTTTTTTGGCTTCTACACTTTTTGCAGATTCTGATTTGTAAGCTAGTGGTTTTACTGTTTTGCTCATGGAATTAATTATATAAGTCGCTTATTTTTTGGTTTAAATATTTTGATACTGCCAAGTAAGTGCTAAAGAAAGAAATCAATGCACCAATAACCAGAACGAGTGCAAAGATAAATGCAAATTCGACATAGTTCTGTAAAATAATCAATTCAGGTATCGCACTTCTCATCCAAAATAATAAAAGCATTAATAAAATAATACTGATCAATGCTCCAAAAACGCCATGTAGAATGCCAGTTAGTAGAAAAGGCTTTCGAATAAAATTTTTGGTTGCACCTACCAATTGCATGCTTTTGATTAAAAACCGTTGAGAATACATGGCTAATCGAATCGTATTATTGATCAAAGCAATAGAGATTAAAAGCAAAATAATACCGAAACTTAAGATTACAATTCCTATCAATCGGCTATTTTTATTAATCACATCTACTAAAGATTCTTGATAAAAAACCTCTTTTACCATTTCTTTTGCCACCAAATTATTTTGAAGTGAATCTATCGTTTCTTTATTGGCAAAGTCCGCTTTTAAATAAATATCAATAGAAGATAAAAGTGGATTATAACCCAAAAATTTAACAAAATCTTCACCCAAATCTTTTTGCAAATTCACTGCTGCCATATCTTTGCTCACATATTGAGTAGATTTTACACTTGGCTCTGCATCTATTTGTTTTTGAAGTTTAAGAATATCGGCTTCTGTCACATTTTCTCTTACAATAACAGATATAACAATATTTTCTTTCACATAATTAGAAAGATTTTTGGCATGAATAAGAAAAAGTCCCAACAAACCAATCATCAGTAGTACCAACGAAATACTAATGATGGTGGAAATGTAAAATGTTTTGGTTCTTGGAGAAGATTTTTTTGGTTTTATTGACACAGATTTATTGAAGAGAAGCGTTTATTTAATTCATTTAATTTTTATTTTCTACCGAAATTATTGAATTTGAAAAACCATAACAACAGAGAAAATCATTTATTTAGTACTTTCGGCACGAATAAATAAAGTCTGATGGATTATAGGTTTACAGAAATTGAACAAAAGTGGCGAAAGTATTGGGCCGAAAATAATACTTATAAAACAATAATTGATAAGCAAAAACCTAAATGTTATGTTCTTGACATGTTTCCGTATCCGTCTGGTGCTGGATTACACGTTGGACATCCGTTAGGATACATTGCTTCAGATATTTATGCGAGGTACAAAAGACTAAAAGGATTCAACGTTTTACACCCAATGGGTTATGATTCCTTCGGTTTGCCAGCTGAGCAATATGCGATTCAAACTGGTCAGCATCCTTCAGTTACTACCGAAACAAATATTGCAACCTACAGAGAACAATTAGACCGAATTGGTTTGTCATTTGATTGGGGAAGAGAAATACGAACTAGTTCAGCAGAATATTACAAGTGGACCCAATGGATTGTAATCCAACTTTTTGATTCTTGGTATAATCAAGAAACCAATCAAGCAGAAGCAATTGAAACGCTAATTCATAAACTAGAAAATTCTGGAACATCTACTATTAAAGCCAATGCTGATGAAGATTGCAAAAAAATAACGGCTCAAGAATGGAATTCACTTTCAGAAAATAAAAAAGAAGAGGAATTACTAAAATACCGTTTGGTTTATTTAAGAGAAAGTACCGTCAATTGGTGTCCAGGTTTAGGAACTGTTTTAGCAAATGATGAAGTAAAAGATGGTTTTTCTGAACGAGGTGGTTTCCCTGTTGAGCAGAAAAAAATGATGCAATGGAGTATGAGAATTACTGCTTATGCAAATCGATTGCTGGAAGGATTGAACCAATTAGATTGGCCAGATCCTGTGAAAGAAATGCAAAGAAATTGGATTGGCAAAAGTGTAGGAGCGAGTATCAAATTTCAATTAGCTGATTTTGATGATTCAATCGAAGTTTTTACGACTAGAATTGATACACTATTTGGAGTTTCTTTTTTGGTTTTAGCACCAGAGCATGAATTAGTAAAAAAAATAACAAAGGAATTTCAGATAAGAGAAATCAATAATTACATTCAAGAAACCTCTCGTAAATCTGAAAGAGATCGAATGTCTGAAGTGAAAATAGTTTCTGGAGCTTTTACCGGATCGTATGCAAAACATCCTTTTAATGATGAACTAATTCCAGTTTACATTGCTGATTATGTGTTGGCAGGCTATGGAACAGGAGCAGTTATGGCTGTTCCATCTGGAGATCAGCGAGATTATTTATTTGCCAAAAAATATAATTTACCCATTATTTCTATTTTAACCAATCAAAATACAGAGTCAGAAGCAGACGCAACCAAGGAAGGAACGTACATAAATTCTGGTTTTATCAATGGATTAAACTATCAAGAAGCTTTAGCAGCTTTAATTTTAGAAATAGAAAGAAAGCAAATAGGAAAGGCGCAAACGAACTTTAGAATTCGAGATGCAATCTTTGGTCGACAAAGATATTGGGGCGAGCCAATGCCAATTTATTTTGAAGGAAAATTACCAAAAGCACTCAGCGAAGATTCTTTACCACTTTTATTACCCGAAATAGATTTATTTCTTCCAACTGAAACCGGCGAACCGCCATTAGCAAGAGCCAAAGATTGGAATTTCAATGGCAAGGAATATGAATTAAGTACGATGCCGGGTTGGGCGGGTTCTAGCTGGTATTGGTATAGATATATGGATGCTAAAAATGACTTAGAATTTGCATCCAAGGAATCCATTGACTATTGGCAAGATGTAGACTTATATATTGGAGGTTCAGAACATGCCACTGGCCATTTATTATACAGTAGATTTTGGAATAAATTTTTGAAAGATAGAGGTTGGGTTGCTAAAGATGAACCTTTCAAGAAATTGATCAATCAAGGAATGATACAAGGGAGATCGAATTTTGTGTACAGAGTGAAAGGGAATTCCGAAAACCCAGTTTTTGTAACTTTCAGTTTAAAAAATGACTACGAAACCTCCGCCATTCATGTGGATGTGAGTTTGGTAAACAATGATGAACTCAATCAAATCGAGTTTAGAAACTCTAGAGCCGAATATAAAAATGCAGAATTCATTACTGAAAATGGAAAATATGTTTGCGGTTCGGAGATTGAAAAAATGTCTAAATCCAAATTCAATGTAGTAAATCCTGATGATTTGATCGAAAGATATGGAGCCGATACCTTGCGATTGTACGAAATGTTTTTGGGTCCTTTGGAACAATCCAAACCTTGGAATACAAATGGAATCGAAGGAGTTTTTAAGTTTTTAAGGAAATTTTGGAAATTATTTCATGATGATGAATTTAGTTTTTCTATGTCAGAGTCTGCTCCAAGCAAAGACGAATTTAAAGCTTTGCATAAAATGATAAAAAAAGCAGAAGATGATGTTGAACGATTTTCTTTCAATACTTCTGTTTCCAATTTTATGATTTGTGTAAATGAATTAACAGCGATTAAATGCAACAAAAAAGAGATTCTGCAACCTTTAATCATCATTTTATCTCCTTATGCACCACATATTTGCGAAGAGCTTTGGGAACTTTGCGGCAATCAATCTGGCACACTTTCAAAAAGTTCTTTTCCTATTTTCAATCCAGAATATTTGGTAGAAAGTGAGTTTAATTATCCAATTTCTATGAATGGTAAAGTAAAAATGAACCTAAATTTCTCATTGGATTTAGAAAATTCGGAAATCGAAAAAATGGTTTTAGCGAATGAAGAAGTAAGAAAATATTTGGATGGTAAAAGTCCTAAAAAGGTAATTGTGGTGAAAGGAAAAATTGTGAATGTGGTGGTTTGATGGATTTGAAATATAATTTTAACTTCTGTCTTGTAAAGCAAAAGATCACATCATCAGAATCTGATAAGACCTAATTCAATCTCCATTTTTCCGAACTTTTTTCAAATTCAAAATATTTAGTGGATTATTTCCCAAACCTGTAATAGAATTCTGATACAATTTTACCGACTGATCATAGTATAAAATTACCACAGGAGCTTCCTCCATTACTAACTGATCCATTTTTTGATATAAAACAAATCGAGCCGAATCATTTTTAGCAAAATAAGTCTGTTCAAACATTTTATCGAAATCTGGATTGCTAAAATGAGTATAATTCGGACCTGCAGGAACAAAATTTTTGGTATAAAAAACCGAAAGATAATTCTCAGCATCTGGGAAATCTGCGATCCAAGAACCCCTGAAAAAGTTAACATTGTTTTTGGCAATCAACTCTCTCAAACTCGAACCTTGATTGAGCTCCACTTTGGTTGGAATACCAATCGCAACTAGTTCACTTTGCACAAATTCGATTAAATCTCGGTAAGTGGTGGTAGTATTCAACGTAATAGCAGGCATTCCTTTTCCATCTGGGAAACCTGCTTCCGCCAAAAGTTTTTTCGCTTTCGCTTGATTATATTCATATCCTTTCACTTTGGTAGAATCAAAACCTGGCATTCCCAAAGGAATAAAACCAGCATTGCCAGCCGTTCCAATATTGTTTTGCAAATAGCGAATCATCTTTTTTCTATCAATTGCATAGTTTATTGCTTGACGAACCTTTTTCATTCTCAAAGCACTATTTTTAACAATCGCCAAATTAGAATCCACCAAAATTCCTAAATATTCTGTGTTCAAATAAGGTCCAGTTTCGAGTTTGAAATGTCCTTTGTATTTCTCTTGCAGTTTACCTGTTTTGGTCAAAATATCATTCCGATAACTTCCATCTATTCCAGAAAAAAAGTCAATTTCCTTTTTCAAAAATTGCAAAAACGCGGTTTGCTTATCGCTAATAAATGAAATCTGAACGGCATCTAAATATGGAAGCCTTTGATTTTTTTCTGTTTCAAAATAATTCTGATTTTTTAAAAAAACCATCGTTTCTCCTTCTTTCCAATATTTGAAATAAAAAGGCCCCGTTCCTACCGGATGGTTTCTGAAATCTTTTCCATAATGATTTACAATTTCAAATGGAATCACAGAAGCGTATTGAGCAGTAAGTAAACCCAATAAAGGCGGAAAAGGCTTGATTAATCTGATTTCAAAAGTTGAATCATTTGGAGCTGTGAAAGGTTTTTCTTCACTAATTTTATCATTGAAAATCCACGCTCCACTGCTTGCAGTTTTTGGATCAATGATTCGACTAAAACTTATAACAAAATCCGAAGCGATTAAATTTCTTCCTTTTCCATTTTTAAAAATCGGGTCGTCATGAAAATAAACGTCGTTTCTTAACGTGAAAGAATAAAAAAGCCCATCATCACTTACTTTCCAACTTTTAGCAATAGAAGGTAAAACTTGTAAAGAATCATTTAATTGAGTCAATCCATTAAATAATTGATTAGTAGCCCAAATATTTCCTTGGTTTCTAGCGAAAGCTGGATCCAAAGAAGTAATTCCTTGATCTAAATTAAATCGAAATACAGTTCTTTTATCTTCTTTACTTGCCTTTTGCTCACAAGAAGAAAAAAAGCAAGTGATGAGTATTAAATTGAAGGCAATTGCAAAAAAACCAAATGGATTATTATTCCTCTTAAAGATCATTCAACAATTATATTCAAATTTTCTAGTAACGATTACAGAGTTTTGGAAAATAAAATTTTGATCGATTTAAAAAACTAAAAATCTTTTTAGCTGATCTTCCACGAATCCTATGGTATCAGTTTTAAATAAATTCTGGTTTTCATCCAATTCAGAACTGATGTTTGGAATATGCAAACGGGTAGGCAAAACATGAATTCCAATATAATTGCAAATTCCTGTAAGATGCTCTATTCCTCTTATATTTCCATATTTGCCAGATGACAATCCTACCAATGCAGCTTTTTTATCAAGGAAACTTTGAGGAAATTTACAGCAATCAATAAAAGTTTTCAAAACACCTGGAAAGCTTCCATTATATTCTGGAACTACAAAAATAAACTTGTCAGCTTCCATTACTTTTTGCTGAATAAGTTCAAATTCTGGACTTCTTTTACCATACATATCTGTTAAAATTAAGTTAGCAGGAAGGTTTTCTAGGCTAAATAATTCCACATCGTTTTTGTTTTTCTTTAAGGTATTTAAATAAAAATTTGCAACTTTTAAGCTGTTGCTTCCTGTTCTGTTCGTAGCAGAAATAATTAAGATCATTGAGTTTTATTTTTTGTTTGCTAAACCCAGACTTGGGTAAATTGTTTAACATTACTATCTTTACAGCGATTTCAACGAACGATATTTTTAATTGCCTCTCGTTCATTTGCATACAAATTTATTTCAATACGATTCTAAACAGGCATAATCCTGTTTTAAAAACCAAAGACCAAAAATGGGTAAAATAATTGCACTTGCAAATCAAAAAGGTGGCGTAGGCAAAACTACTTCCTCTATCAATCTAGCAGCTAGTTTAGCTGTGTTGGAACATAGAACTTTATTAGTTGATGCAGATCCACAGGCTAATGCTACTTCTGGAATTGGGTTTGATCCTCGTTCCATAAAAGAGAGTATATACGAATGTATTATCAATGGAACAGATCCTAAAGAAGCAATTTTGCCAACTTCTACTCCATTTTTAGATTTGCTGCCAGCACATATAGATTTAGTAGGTGCAGAAATAGAAATGATTAATCTGGAGCAAAGAGAATATCGAATGAAAGAGGTTTTAGCCAAAATCATTGACGATTACGATTATATCATTATCGATTGCTCACCATCTTTAGGTTTAATTACCATAAACGCTTTGACGGCTGCTAATTCTGTTATTGTTCCAGTTCAGTGTGAGTATTTTGCTTTAGAAGGTTTAGGAAAATTATTGAATACAATCAAAATCGTACAATCACGTTTAAATCCTGATTTACAAATTGAAGGAATACTTTTAACCATGTACGATATTAGATTAAGGCTTTCTAATCAGGTGGTGGAAGAGGTTAGAACCCATTTTCACGATTTAGTTTTTAATACCATCATCCAAAGAAATACTCGATTAAGTGAAGCTCCAAGTTTTGGTTTATCGGTAATTATGCACGATGCCAATAGTAAAGGAGCTATCAATTACTTGAATCTTGCCAAAGAGATAATTCTTAAAAATAGCAAATTGGCAGAACCAGAAAATCAAAATACCCTAAGCGAATAATATGAGTAGTTTAAAAAGAAATGCCTTAGGAAGAGGTTTGAGTGCATTATTAGAAGATAATGATACAGTTGCAGTTCACAAAGAGCAAACTGAGGAGAAGCCGAAAACGCTATCACTTTTTCAATTAATTCCATTAGAAGAAATATCTGCGAATCCGTTTCAACCAAGAAATAATTTTGAAGAAACAGCTTTAAATGAATTAGCAGATTCGATAAAAGTTCAAGGAATCATTCAACCGATAACAGTTAGAAGATTAGACGCAAATACTTACCAATTAATTTCTGGAGAACGAAGATTGAAAGCCAGTAAATTGGCAGGATTAAGTTCTATTCCAGCATATATCAGAACTGCCGACGATCAGCAAATGATTGAAATGGCTTTGATAGAAAATATTCAAAGAGAAAATTTAAATCCTTTGGAAGTTGCGTTTAGCTTTCAAAGAATGATAGAAGAATGTAATCTGCGCCAAGAAGATTTAGGAGAAAGAGTTGGTAAAAACAGATCTACCGTTACCAATTATTTACGTTTATTGAAACTCCCGCCAGCTATTCAAGCTGCTTTGCGAGATGAAAATATAAGCATGGGTCATGCAAAAGCACTTTTAGGTGTAGATAGTGTTGATTCTCAAATTTATGTTTACCGAGAAATTCTAAGCAAAGAACTTTCTGTGCGTAAAACAGAAGATTTGGTTCGTGCTATTTCAGCTCCATCTAAAGAGGCAAAAGAAAAAAAGCCGATTAAAAACGAAAGTCATTACAGAAAAATTGAAGAACAATTGGCAAGTAGACTTTCCTCTAAAATAGAATTAAAAGCAGATGGAGCAGGAAAAGGAAAAATAATTATTCCTTTTTTATCTGATGATGATTTAAATCGAATTCTCGAAATGATGGATTGGTAAAATGAAATTCTTAAAATATTTTTTCGTTTCAATTTTGTTAATGAGTTTTTGCACTTTTTCGACTCAAGCTCAAATCGTGAATGAACCTACACTAATTATTAACAAAGATTCTGCAAAAATTAATCAGCCCATTATTGACACTTCTAAAATTGAAACGATAAAAGATACCACAGCTTTTAAAGATCATTCACCCAAAAAAGCAATTTATTATTCTGCTGCTTTTCCTGGTTTGGGTCAGATTTACAATAAAAAGTATTGGAAAACACCAATTATTTATGGAGGATTTATTGGTTTAGGAATTTTAATTAATTTCAATAATAAAAACTACCAACTCTATAAAAAAGACTTTATTACCGTATCTAACACTGATTCAACCATTAGTAAATCCTACAAAGGACCATTTACTAGCACGCAATTAATAGTTTTAAAAGATTTTTATCGAAGAAATAGAGATTTATCTATTATTGGTGTTGTGATATTATATGCTGCAAATATTATAGATGCTTATGTAGATGCAGAATTAAAAGCATTTGATGTTTCAGATGATTTGAGTTTGAGGGTAAAACCTTATTACACACCCAATTTATTTCAATCAAGAGATATTTTTAAAAGTTCTGCTGGACTCACACTTACGCTTCGACTATGAAAATGGCACTAATCGGATATGGGAAAATGGGCAAGCAAATAGAAGAAATTGCAATTGCCGCAGGTCATGAAATTCTTTGTATTATTGATGAAAAAAATAGCTCAGAAATAAAAGGCGATCAATTCAAATCAGCAGATGTTGCTATTGAATTCTCTACTCCTGACTTTGCAGTATCCAATATAATAGCTTGTTTAGATGCCAAAGTTCCCGTTGTTTGTGGCACTACAGGTTGGTATAATCATTTACAAGAAATAGAAAAACTTTGTCAAGAAAAAAATGGAAGTGTATTATATTCTTCCAATTTTAGTTTGGGAGTAAATCTTTTTTTCGAGATGAATAGGAAAGTTTCAGAAATGATGAAAAAGTATCCTATTTATCAAATTCATTTAGAAGAAACACATCATATCCATAAAAAAGATGCACCAAGCGGAACTGCATTAAGTCTTTCTAAAGATATTTTACATTCGTTTCCAAACAAGAAAAGCGTAAAAACTTTGTTAGACAATCAAGAAGATAATGGAATTAATCAGGATGAATTAATCATTCGATCTTGGCGGAAAGATGAAGTACCTGGAACACATGATATCGTTTATTCAAGTCCAGAGGATGAAATTTTGCTTAGACACACTGCCAATAATCGAGCAGGATTTGCAAAAGGTGCAATCATGGCTGCAGAGTGGCTATACACTCGTAGCGGTTTTTTTACCATGCAAGATGTATTAAAAGATGAACTTTAACATTTAACGATTATCATTACACAAAAAGAATCTATCCTAATCACATAAAAAACAAAAATGAATTACAAATTCTGGAAAAAATCTATCAAGGAAAAAGGTAAAAGCAAAAAAAGTGCTGGAAGAGAATGGTTAGATGCAGTGGTTTTTGCAGTGGTAGCGGCTACAATCATTAGAGGATTGTTTATAGAAGCATTTACTATTCCTACCGGTTCGATGGAAAAATCGCTTTTGATTGGTGATTTTCTTTTTGTGAGTAAAGTAAATTACGGAGCCCGAACTCCAATCACACCTTTATCTTTTCCATTTGCGCATCATACAATGCCAATAATTGGAACAAAAGCTTATTCCACTGCTATCAAACTTCCTTATTATCGTTTGCCGGGTTTATCTAAAATCAAAAATAATGATGTGGTAGTTTTCAATTATCCAATGGAAGATTTCAGACCGACGGACAAAAAAGAAAATTATATAAAACGCTGTATTGGTATTGGTGGAGATACTTTAAAAATTGTAAATGGATTAGTTTCAATTAATGGAAAATCAGTGCAATTACCTGAATTTGGGCAAACTACTTATATTGTAAATACAGATGGAAGTGCATTCAATACCAAAGTAATGAATGACCTAAAAATACAAGGTGCAAAATTGAATATGGAGGGAGATTATATGTTGAATCTTACGGCAGGCAATGAAGAAAAAATTAAAAAATTCGCCAATGTAAAAGGAGTAAAACCTGATATAAATGCGCCAGGAAGTACTGGGAACGAGGTTTATCCATTTGATGCTAAATTAGGCTGGACAAGAGATAATTACGGACCTATCATTATTCCTAAAAAGGGAGAAACGATAAGTTTAAATTTAAATAATATTGAAATCTATAAACGAGCGATAGAAGCTTACGAAGGAGAAAACAAAGTAGAAATAGCGAGTGGAGAGAT
>JBBQYA010000082.1:0-12371 GCA_038209155.1 Sphingobacteriales bacterium
TTGCCAGCTTGGGTTAAAACTTGGAATGATAAAAAAGTTGCCAATTCCTATCTTTCCAAACCTTGGAATACTCTTCTGCCTATTGAAAGCTACACCGAAAGCACGGTGGACGATACTCCTTATGAGCAGCCATATTCCAAAGAGAGCCGCCCTGTATTTCCTTATGATTTACCCAAACTTCGAAAAGACAATTTTGAATTGCTCAGAAGAACTCCATTTGGAAATACAGTAACCAAAGAATTTGCCGAAGAAATTATTTTAAACGAAAAATTAGGGGAAGATGCGATTACAGATTTTATCACAATCAGCTTTTCTTGTACCGATTATGTTGGTCACCAATTCGGAACGAATGCCATAGAAACTGAAGATACTTATTTGAGATTGGACAAAGATTTAGAAGCATTAATCAATCAATTAGAAAGTAAAATTGGGAAGAATAATTTCTTGATTTTCTTAACTGCCGATCATGCTGCTATCCAGAATCCAAAATATTTAAGCGATCATAAAATTCCTGCAGGTTTATTTGACATTAAAAAGGTAAAATCAGATTTAGATGCTTTTATAAAAAAAGAATATGGAGAAGGAAAATTTATTTCTGATCTTGATAATGATCAGGTATATTTAAATAGAGAATTAATAAAAAATAAAGGATTGGATGCGAATTTAATCTCCGAAAAAATAGCCGAATATTTATTAACTTTTAAGGGAGTCGCCAATACAATGACAGCAAAAACGCTAGAAGAAAATGATTTCAATACTGGAATTAAAAGTTTAGTACAAAGAGGATTCAATCATAAAAGATCAGGTGATGTAGTTCTTATTTTAGAACCAGGATTAATAGAATATGGCGCTACTGGAACCACACATGGTTCTGCGTACACTTATGATACTCATGTGCCGCTACTTTGGTATGGCTGGAAAGTAAAAAAAGGACAAACAGAAATACCAATTTCCATAACAGATATAGCACCCACACTTTCTATGATGCTCAATATTGAATTTCCGAATGGCTGCACTGGCAAACCAATTCAAAATATATTGAACCCGTGATTTAAATTTTATTATTTCTAAAGTCTTATCTATATTATTTTTACTTTATTAATTTTTGTGGATTTAAATACTGCTGCATTCAAATGTTATTAAATTTAACAAAATTATTATATTTAGGAAATTTTAGCTTTTGAAAAAACTATACTTCCTTATAATTCTTTCTCTTGTATTTAATGTAATTAAACTGGAAGCATCTATTTTTGCAAATCCACTTTCATTTAAATTAAAACCTCATTCCAAAGCTACACCAATTCCAAAATGTTTGGCAGCAAAAGTTGATTTACCGATCAAGCAAGTTCAAAATTTGCTAATTATTCAAGCAACTATTGAGGGGCAAACTGGAAATTTCATTTTGGATACAGGAGCACCATATTTGGTTTTAAATAAGACATACTTTAGAAATGCTATTCAGAATCGTAGTATGGTTTCAGCTGGTATCACTGGTGTGGGAGCAGAGATAGAAAGTATAATTGTAAAATCATTTATGCTAGGTGAGATTCAATATAAAGATATAGATGCTGATGTAGTCAATTTATCAGCAATAGAAAACTCGAAAGGAATAAAAATTTTGGGACTTTTAGGCACCAATTTGTTCACCAGTTTTGAAATATCCATAGATGCACGACTAGGAATGTTTAGTATTTATAAGCTTGATAAAGCTGGAACACCATTATTTCGGGATTCCATTAAAGTTGATAGTGCAACCTTTACTTTACCAATTATCGTAAAGAATGATATTGTGTTTTTGGAAACAAAAATTAATGGAAAAGTTATCATGATGTGTTTTGATTCAGCAGCAGAAGTAAATATGCTAAATACTGGTGTAAGTAAAAAGGTAATTGAATATTTTGTGGTTTCAAAAAGGGCATCACTTGTGGGTTCTACAGGAGCAAAATCTCAGGTGATAAGTGGAGTAATAAAAGAAACAGTAATAGGAGGCGTGAAATTTAACGTAATGCCTACTTATCTTGCATCTTTAACTAATTTGCAAATGGTATACGACAATTATTTTGATGGCATGTTAGGATTTCCTTTTCTTTTTAAAGGGTCTGTGAAAATTAATTTTGTTAAGAATGAATTAAAAATGTATCAATATGTTAATTAGAAAAAAACAATTCATACTTGCATTCTTATCCATTTTATATTTATTAAATGGAAAAGAAATTTATGCTCAAGAAGAAAATAGCGCCAAATTAATTGGGAATGAATTAATAATTAAAATTTTAAGAAAAGACATTATTAAGAATGCCGATTCTATAGAGCGAAAGTATGAATTACCTAAACATGCTTTAGACACTTTTATTCGGTTTAATAATTCATCTCTTTTGGAGCGAAATTATTGGAGAATTACTAAAAATAAACCAACCTATATTATACTTAAAAGATCAATTGAGACTTACTCCTACAACCTAAATTGGAATGAAATACCAATCTTGGAAGATCAACAATTCAATGGGATTGGAACAGAAGCGGCAGGAACACCAAAAGTGGTGGATTACGGACTCAATAAATTTAAAAATAAAAAAACTGTACACTATGTAAATGATTCAACTGCTCGATTTTTTTATTATCCAAAATCCTCGGAAACCAATGTAACACTTAGCGGAAATTTTAATGATTGGAATCCATTTGGTAGTCCTATGATTAAAAAAAGTAATGTGTGGCAGCTTGATGTAAAATTACTGCCAGGTCAAAATTTATATAAATTTATTGTGGATGGAGAATGGAAAGAAGATCCTTTAAATAAATTAAAAGAAGACGATGGGCATAGTGGATTTAATTCAATTTATTATCACCCAAATTATAAGTTTAATTTCAGTGGCAAGCTAGATGCTAAGAAAGTATACCTAGCAGGAAGTTTCAATGATTGGAACCCAAATGAAATTAAATTTAAAAAATACGGAAAGAACTGGGAGAGATCAATTTACTTGAAGCCTGGCTTGCATACTTACAAATTGATTGTAGATGGTTTATGGATTTTAGATCCGGCAAATTCTCGAACTCGCGAAGATGGCGAAGGTAATGTTAACTCTTTGATTGGTAATGGAGTGCCATTTTTATTTACGCTTGCAAATCACAAAAGCGCTAAAAATGTAATACTGAGTGGTTCATTTAATAAATGGAGAGAAAACGAATTGCCAATGTTAAAAACAGAAAATGGATGGGAAATAAATTACGAATTAGTGGCTGGTAATTATGAATATAAATTTGTGGTAGACGGAACTTGGATGAATGATCCTAAAAATAACTTTACTGCCAGTAGTGATTTTACCAATTCTTTCATTTGTGTAGGTGAACCTTTTGTTTTTGAACTGAAAGGCTTTGAAAATGCCAAAGATGTTAGACTAAGTGGAACTTTCAACGATTGGCAGGAGCCTGGCTATAATATGGTAAGGGAAAATAATAAATGGGTATTTCCTATTCATTTAGAAAAAGGAAAATATTTGTATAAATATATCATTGATGGAAATTGGATAGTTGACCCTGATAATTCATTATGGGAAGAGAACATGGAGCGGACTGGTAATTCTGTGCTATGGATCGAGTAGGATAAATTTTGTATCTCTTATAAATCTCGATTGGAAGGAAATTTAAAAACCAACAATTAGAATATAATGAACCTTTGCTATTCTCAAAAAAAAGCATTATATGATTTAAGAATAATATAAATCAATCATGTTTACTTATTATCCTTTGAAATATAATTCAAGAGATTTTTTTATTTTCAATATTTTATTTTTTTTTATTTTATTTAATTAAAAATATTCCTAATCTTTTTCAAAGATATCTTCTTTTAACTATTTTGTTAATTAGCTATTTTTAAATAGATAAACTGAGAATTCAAAAAACTAAAACGAAATAGATTTCGTTACACTACTACAAAAAGGGCTTTTCGACATAAAAGCAAAAACAATTCTTCCCTAATAACCTCAAACCAATTTTACTAAATTTTTAAACTTTTGTTGAACAGCAATGTTCAAAATTTTACTATTCAATTAAATTACTTTAAATAAATCAATGGAAAAAAATAAGAAAATCCTATTAAGTGAAGACGAAATTCCCCGTAATTGGTACAATATTGTTGCAGATATGGTTAACAAACCTCTACCGCCTTTGCATCCTGGAACTCTTGAGCCAATAGGACCGGAAGCACTGGAACCATTATTTGCAAAGGAGCTAATTAAACAGGAAGTAACTCAAGAAAAATATATTGAGATACCAGAAGAGGTTAGAGAAGTGTATAAAATCTGGCGGCCAACTCCTATGTTTAGAGCCTATAACTTGGAGAAAGCATTGGATACACCTGCCAAAATTTATTATAAATATGAAGGAGTAAGTCCTGCCGGATCACATAAGCCCAATACTGCTGTGCCACAGGCTTACTACAATATGAAAGAGGGCATTAAAAAAATCAGCACCGAAACTGGTGCTGGGCAATGGGGGAGTGCTTTAAGTTTTGCTTGCCAGTTTTTTGGTATTGAATGCGAAGTATTCATGGTAAAGGTCAGCTACGAAGGAAAGCCTTATCGTAAAATTATGATGAATACTTGGGGAGCTACCGTTCATCCATCGCCAAGTATGTTAACCAATGCTGGTCGACAAATTTTGTCGCAAGATCCAAATTCTCCAGGGAGTTTAGGTATTGCTATTTCAGAAGCAGTAGAAATTGCAGCCATGAATGCTGATACCAAATATTCCTTGGGAAGCGTACTTAACCATGTGTTGATGCACCAAACAATTATTGGCGAAGAGGCAAGAATTCAAATGGAAAAAGCTGGCGATTATCCAGATCTTATTATTGCTCCTTTTGGTGGTGGTTCTAATTTTGCTGGGATTGCTTTTCCTTTCCTAAGAGATAAATTGGAAGGGAAGAAAAATGTAAGGGCTATAGCTGTTGAACCTACCTCTTGTCCAAAATTAACCCGTGGTCAATTTCGATATGATTTCGGCGATACAATTGGTATGACTCCATTAATTCCGATGTACACCCTAGGGCATAATTTTATTCCTTCTCCCATACATGCTGGTGGTTTGCGGTATCATGGTGCTGGTGCTATTGTAAGTCAATTGATGAATGATAAAATTATAGAAGCAACAGCAATCAACCAATTAGAATGTTTTGAAGCAGGTGTATTGTTTGCAAAAACGGAAGGAATTATTCCTGCACCTGAAGCAAATTATGCAATTGCAGAAGTAATTCGCCAAGCAAAAATTTGTAAAGAAGAAGGAAATGCCAAAACGATTTTGTTCAATTTATGTGGGCATGGTAATTTTGATATGGGTAGTTACGAACAATTTTTCGCAGGAAATCTGGTTGATTTTGAAGTTACATCCGAACAAATCGAAGCTTCTTTGGCTGAGTTAAATACGCCAACTATAGGTTAATTTTTAATTTGTTTTATATGGAATAGGATTGCTTTTATGAGGCAATCCTATTTTTTTGATTGTTAATAAGGTTATTAATTTAAAATTAAAAATAAATTAAGATTTAAATGAACATTGAAAAACAAAGTAATATCATTAGTGCTAAGTTTTGACTTTAATTCTAATTCCCCAAATACTTTTTATTTCTTAATTGTATATTCTCTAGTTCATTCGTTTTGCTAATTTACCAACTGTCAAACCTTGAACAAGAATAGAAAATGCAACTACAAAATAAGTAAGAGATACCCAAAGATCTTTTTGCATTTCGGGTTTAAGAGAAAGAGCAAGTGCAATGGAAATTCCCCCTCTCAAGCCTCCCCAAGTCATTATAATAATTGTTTGATGGGTAATTTCTTCTTTTAGCTTAATAATTTGAGCTGGAAGGAGAACGGAAATATATCGTGTTAATAAGACTAAAGCAATTGTAATCAGCCCGATAATGAAGTAAGTTGGGATAAAATTTATCACTAAAATTTCCAAACCTATTAGAACAAATAAAATCGCATTAAGGGTTTCATCAATTAATTCCCAAAACTTATCAATGTAATCTTTAGTTGTTTCACTCATAGCAAATTCTTTTCCTTTATTACCAATAAAAATTCCAGCAGCTACCATTGCCAAAGGTCCAGAAATATGAAGAAAATTTGCTAATGAATAACCTCCCATAACAACAGCGAGTGTTATTATTACTTCTAATTTATAATTATCAATGCTTCTCATTAAAACAAAACCGAAGTAGCCGATTGTTATACCTAAAATAATTCCTCCAAAGGCTTCACGAACAAATAAAATGGCAACATCCGATAATTGAATATTGTCTGGTGTTTGTGCTATTTGCAAAATAGTAAGGAAAATAACAACTGCAACTCCATCATTAAATAATGATTCTCCAGCAATTTTCATTTCAAGTGATTTTGAAATATTTGCTTCTTTCAGAATTCCTAATACAGAAATTGGGTCTGTTGGTGAAATTAAAGAGCCGAATAATAGACAATAAATATAATTTGTTTGAAGATTAAACAGCCCCAACAAATAATAAATGGCTGTACCAATAATGAAGGTTGAAATTACAACACTAAATGTCGAAAACATTATTACTGAAAATCTTTCTTGTTTCAATAAATCCATTTTTATATGAATGGCACCAGCAAAGAGCATGAAACTTAACATACTTCCCAGAAGCAATTCGGAAAAATCAATGATATTGAGTTGAGTAATGATGTCTCTTTTTGCCTCAGGAAAAACTGCACCCATTCCGATTAATGCAAATGAAGTAAGTAATGCTAAAAACATTAAACCAATAGTAGACGGAAGTTTTATAAATCGAAAGTTTATATAGGCAAAAAATGCTGCTAAAACTATAAGAACTGAAAAGGTAGTGAAGAGGGTCATTTAATTTAACATTAATATATATTTCGAAGATTACATTGATTTACTTTTCATGACTTTTAAATGTCGTTCTTTATAAATAATAAGTATTAAATCTAAATTTATAAATTAAATGGATTTTACAAATAGATTTTCTGCAATAGGAGAAGGATAATTTATACTATTGATGGTAAAGATTGTTTTTCTAGTTCCCGAAAAGACAAATTTAATTGGCTCAAAGGCTGACGATATTTTTTTCAACCTTTTGAAGAATAAATATATAAATAAAGTCTCCAACCAATACGTTCGTGCAATTGGTGATTATATTTTTATTATTAAAAGGCACTATTTTTTTTTGGAAAATTATTTTGAACAGTGTATAATTCATTGCGTCTGTCAGTAAGTGTGCGCACGGATCCATAGTAGTGTAAATCCTTTAGTAAATCAAGGTCAACATCAACAATTAAAGTCATTTCGGCATTTGGAGTGGCTTCTGATTTTATAGAATCGTGTGGGAAACTAAAATCAGAAGGTGTAAATACCGCAGATCTTGCATATTGAATATCCATATTATGCACCTTAGGTAAATTGCCAACACTTCCTGCAATCGCAACGAAACATTCATTCTCTATAGCACGAGCCATAGCACACAAGCGGACACGCATATAACCGCTTTGAGTATCTGTTGAGAAAGGAACAAAAAGAATTTTCATTCCTTCATCTGCAAGTATTCTTGAGAGTTCTGGAAATTCAACATCATAACATATAAGAATTCCTATTTTTCCACAATCTGTTTCATAAGTCTGTAGAAAATTACCTCCAGACATTCCCCATGAGGTTTTTTCATCTGGTGTTACATGGATCTTTTCGTATTGTTCTGTCAATCCGTTTCTATGGCATAGAAACCCTATGTTCAAAAGTTTTCCATTTCGGATGTATGGCATACTTCCAGTAATAATATTTGCATTATATTTTATAGCAAATTCAACAAATTTTTGCTTAAGTTTTTGTGTGTAATCAGCAAGTTTACGCACAGCTTCTGATGCCACCATATGATTATATTCAGCCATTAGTGGAGCATGAAAATACTCAGGAAATAAAATAAAATCGCATTCGTATCCAGAAGCTGCATCTACAAAAAATTCTATTTGTTCGCATACTGCATCAAAGTCTTTGAACGAACGCATTTGCCATTGAATTAATCCGAGGCGAACATTTGATATTTTATTTCCAATTAATTTTTTTTTGGTTTCATAATATATATTATTCCATTCTATAAGTGCAGCATAGTCTAAAGATTCAGAATCTCCCGGCATATAATCTTTTAAGATTTTTATTAGATGAAAATCGTTAGATAACTGAAAGGATAATGTGGGGTCATAAATTTCTTTTGCCTTAACTTTTTCTATGTATTGTTTGGTTGAAAGTGTAGCGGCAAACTGACTAAAATTTGGTAGCCTTCCTCCAGCTATTATTGATTTAAGATTTAATTTTTCACATAATTCCTTCCTTGCATTATAGAGCCTTCTAGCTAATCTTTTACCTCGATAATTAGGTTGTATAAAAACTTCAATTCCATATAAAACTGTTCCAAATGGATCATGGGTTGAAAAAGTATAGTTTCCTGTAATTTGCTCATAATTATGATCATCACCGAAACGTGCATAATCAACAATAATTGATAAAGCAACACCAACTACTTTATCATTTGCTTTCACACAAATCTGACCCTCAGGAAAAATTGTTAATAAATTTAGAATACGCTCTTCTTTCCAGTATGCTCCCCATATCTCATAAGCTTTAATCATACTTTCCTTTAAGTCGAGGTAATCCTCAATTCTAAGATTTACTATTTCTACTTTTAAATTATTCATATTAATTTATTTGTTAATGAAATGTAAGAAGAAAATTTTAACAGCATTTCCTTTTTCTGCAACGGTGATTATTTCTAATTCTTCAAAATAAAACAGCCTTTGATACTTTTAAAAAAAGAGTTTAATATTCAGTTTTTTGATTTCATCTATTAATTATTACTCTCACATCATTATTCAATTTTGTTTTCATCCAATTTTGTATTTGCTTTTTTTCCTTAGACGATGGATTCTTTTTGAACTGAAGATAAGCAATGTATAAGGTGTCTGGCTTTTTTTTTGTTTCTATGGAGTGAAGAAGAGAAAACGTAATGTTTGTCAATTGAGGATACAAGGCATTTGCTTCTTTAATAATTTGATTTTTTTGGTGAACAATGGTATTTATACTATCAAGTTTTGATTTTGCTATTTGAATTTCTTTATCTTTTTCAACTAAAAGACTATTGATTTGATTCACTTGTTCGTTGTCTTCATTTCCATCTAGGTAAGCAAAGCCTTGTTTAATTTCCAATTTGGCATCCGGCAAATCGTAATTTTTTAATTTGGATTGGAGTTCTTTGATTTTTATGGTGTCAATTTCCTCGCCTCCATAAACTAGTATAATAGATTTCTTTTTTGGCTCTATAGTTTTTTTCAATATATAATCATTAGCAATTGTACACTCTAGGTCGACAAAGCGATTTGCATTTTTTGAGAATTTATTTTGTTGCACAATATCGTAACCAAAATATATACTTGGAAGCAAAGTAATAATTACAACAACCCAAACAATCCGCTTTGCTTTTGTCTCATCATCCGCATTGGATGTGTCATGAAGAGGATATTTAAGAAGGCGAACTGTAATTAAAGTGGCCAATGCAATAAATACGGTATTGATAAAGAAAAGATAAATGGCACCAAAGAAATAATAAAATTGCAGTGTTGCCAAACCATATCCTGCTGTACAAAGGGGAGGCATAAGTGCAGTTGCGATAGCTACACCCGGAATTACGTTTCCTTTTTGCTTGCTTGATGTTGCAAGTATTCCGGCTAATCCGCCAAAAAATGCAATGAGTACATCATAAATATTGGGGGATGTTCGAGCGAGGATTTCGGAGTGAGCATCACTTATAGGAGAGATAAGAAAAAAAATTGTAGATGTTGCTAAACCTACTATAGCAGCTAAAAGATAATTGGATAATGATTTTTTCAAAAGTGTAAGATCATTGATACCTATTCCAAGTCCTAGACCCATAATGGGTCCCATTATTGGCGAAATAAGCATCGCACCAATAATTACAGCGGTGGAGTTTACATTCAATCCAAGGGACGCAATCAAGATGGCAAAAACTAATATCCAAAGATTAGTTCCTTTAAACACAACTCCTTTTTCAATACTATCAATGACAGTTCGATGATTTTCTTTCTCGTTTTTTAGTTTAAAGTTGTCAAGGAAGTTTTTCATAGTTAAGAAAAATTACTTTCAGAGATTGAGTATTAGAAATTGGATTTGAATATTTAACACAATTTTTATGAATTTGAGCAAATAGTAAAAAGCTAAAAATTATTTTAACCAGCACGCTTATGTTTTAGCTCTTCGTATTTCTAAGAAGCTTTAGCAAATTATTCTCCGTTTTAAATCTTGTATTTCCCGATAACTATTTAATATGATTATTTTTAGATTTACTAATGCATCATCTTTGTGATAATATTTCATTTGTTAAACCATAGCTTATCTAATCATACTTTTCAATTAAAAAACAATTATTATACAATGTTTTTAAAAGAATAATTCAGAAAGTTTACAAAAAAACTCAGTTTTTTTCTTAATTAAAAAATTAGTTTAATATTACAGGACTTAACTTTTACGAGTTTTTAAAGCCAATTTCAGAAAATCATAACAGAAAAAAAGGCTGGCAATTATCAATTATGTAATAGTAAACCTTAATGGTTTTTTAATTTCCCAAGTGTAGTATCAAGCAAACTTTTTAATTTTCCCAATGCAACTTTTACTGCCTCTTGTATTGTATCGCCATGAGCGGTAACTGCAATTGGCTGCATTCCTTCAAGTCGTGCCTCCATCATACAACGCTTCTCGTTTATTCCATTTTTGTGACTGTTTTCATCGTTTAAGTGTACTTCTATTCGAGTAATTTGATTATTAAATCTTTTTAAATTTTCAGCAATCGTGCTTTCTACTAAACTGCTTAGTTCTTCAGTTCCTGTTATATTGTTATCTGAGTTTATTTGTATGGTCATGACGGTTTATTTTTTTCAGTATTTGAGTAAGATTTTCAGTGGAATAATTTTATTTATTTAAAAAAGTCAATAGTTTAATTAATATTAATATCGAAATACACTTGCTAAACCTGTATTTGTAGGCATTTTTTCTTTTGGAATAACCATTACTTTGCCTCCCATCTTCGTTACTAATTCACCTAGGTCATCTAATAAATCATCCATTTCAGGGTTTTCTAAATCACCTTTTTGAATACTTCCTGTGTCATTAATTATTTTTCCTGAAATTTGGCGGTCGGATTCAATCATAAGCGTCTCTATCCTCCCCGCTGCTGCTGCTTTAGCTACCTCACTTATACTATCACTACCTGTACCTTTTGATTTTGCTTGTTGGAAAATATCACAAACTTTATCGATGATTTCATTATAATAAGGCTCCATAACTTTCCATGCACGTTTCACCAATTCGTTCTTATCCACAGACTTTGGGTTTACATCAATACCAATAGGTAACAATGAAGGAATGTTGCTTACCTTTCGAAAAAGGTGGTGATGCTCTGGTAGTGCTGCCAGAATAAGTGGTAAGCCAGAATTACTAGAATAATGATCGTTTAATGTTTTTCCAACAAAGCGAAAAAATCTTTCAGCATCAATATCCATTTCATCTGCTTTTCCACCTTGCCCATGATGCATGTTATTGCGTCCGCCACCTACACCTCCATAGGAAGCAACTGTTGTATTTTTTTCAGTTAATTCATCCCCTAATGCTTCATCTATATTTTTTGGAATGTCTATATCAAATACGATTTCTGTCATAGAATATCTATTTCCTTCATATAAATGGTAATCATGTAGACTTAAACCTAAAACATAATAGCGATCTACAGAATGTAAATAATTACGTAATGGTTTTGTATGAAAGCTGTCAGCAACTATAGCTAATTCTTCAGTAAATACAGGTAAGCCTATAGTTTTAAAAGTGCCAGCTTTGTTGAACACAGCAAGTCCATCTAATGTATATCTCCAAAACTCCTCATTAATTGCAAGTTCTTCAAGTGGTTGTAATAGTATTGCAGCTTCTATGGCAGAATATTTTTGAAGCAGTGATTTCTCTATTTTTTTTATTAAGTTTTTAAAAAGGATAGGATCTTTAAGATTTTCAGGATGAATACGGTGCGTGGGCATATAAAGTGATATGCATGGTCCAGAATTTATATTCAATAATTCTCGCATCACCTCTTTAGTAAGTATATTCATATATTTTTTATTTTAAGGATCTTTTTATTTTTTAAAAGCAAATTCTTATTTGTATCTAATTTAGTTTAAGTGATAAGTGTATTCTACAATCACTCTGATTAAGCATTTTATTCAGGGCACTTTTAATTTGTTTAAAGAAGGCTTTTACTGTAATTTCTGAAGAATCACCATTAATTTCTTTTA
>JBBQYA010000083.1:0-12142 GCA_038209155.1 Sphingobacteriales bacterium
GAACTTTTTGCGCCTCTTGGCAAGATAAAAATCGCAATAACTCTTCATAATCCGCATGTGCAGAAAAAGAATGAAAAACCTTAATTTCTGCATTTACTTGAAATTTTTCTCCAAAAATAGAAACCTCATTTGCACCTGCACTTAATTTACCTCCTAAAGATGTAGGAGTGCAATATCCAACCATTAAAATTGTATTCTTATCATCCTCAACTGTATGCGCAATATGATGTTTGATTCTTCCAGCCTCTGCCATTCCAGAAGCAGAAATAATTACACAAGGTTCTTTACTTAAATTTAAAGCTTGCGATTCTTTCTTTTCTTGAATAAATGTGAGCGTATTAAATGCAAACGGATCTTCATCCACCTCCATATATTTTCTTAATTCGTCATTATAACATTCCGGATGGTTACTTACTACCGCCGTTGCTTTGGAACTTAAAGGGCTATCAACATACACAGGAATACGGCTCATTAAGCCAGATTCTGCGAATTTGTTTAAAAGAAAAACAATCTCTTGAGTACGCCCAACACTAAATGCTGGAATAATCACTTTGCCTTTCTTCTCTAAGCAGGTATGTTTTACACTATCCAAAAACTCCTTTTCAGACTGGCTTGCATCACTATGTAGTCTATTTCCATAAGTTGATTCACAAATAATAATATCAGCTTGCGGAAATTTAGATGGAGATTTTAGCAAATCATCATCATATCTGCCAACATCTCCTGAAAAGCTTACATATGTAGTTTTCCCCTTTTCCGTAATTTCTAGATGAATAGCTGCTGCACCTAAAATATGACCAGCATCTGTAAATATCAGTTTTACTCCTTCCGTAAATTCTGATTCATTTTCTGGCAATAAAGTTTGGAAAAGTTCAATAGCTTCGCTTACATCATAGCTTGTGTAAAGAGGTTTTAGCAGTGGTTTTCCTTGTCTTACTCTTCTTTTATTTAAATATTCAGCATCCATCTGCTGGATGTGTGCAGAATCCATTAATAATAAACGTGCTAAATCTTTTGTGGCTGGTGTTGCTATAATTTTTCCTTTAAATCCATCTGCTACTAATTTTGGTATCAGTCCCGAATGATCTATATGGGCATGAGAAAGAAGTAAAAAATCAATTTCTGCGGGATTAAATCCAAAATAAGAATTCAATTCTTGGGTTTCTTTACCCATTCCTTGAAAAAGCCCACAATCCAAAAGAATGTTAATTCCATTTTCTAGTGTGATTAAATGTTTGCTTCCAGTTACCGTTCTAGCTGCACCATGAAATGATATTTTCATAATTAATGATTAGAAATTTCAAATAAAATTAAGACTTAGAAATTTAAATTGGTTTTATATTTCGCAATAATTATGATTTAAAGGGTTGGTTTTTCTTTGTCGTCATTAAACTTAAGGGATTTTTGATTTTTTAGCTATTTTTTTGCAAATTATGATAGATTTGTAACCTGATATTTTTCAAATCACTTCATTAATCTATATTTACAAGGTTAGAGGAATATCTTTAAAAAAAGCATGATTCAAATTATTAATAAACAAGCAAATCTACTATTGCTTGTAAGTATATTCTTCTTATTTTCTACTTCCTGTTCCTACAAAAGCAAAAATATATTATTCAAAACGGTAGAAAAAGTAAAAACTGATGAAGCAGTAATCATTGTAAACGGAACAAAAAGCAATGAACTGTATTACCACAGAATCAGTAAAGGTGATCGATTATTAGTAAGATTAATAAATTCTTATGATGCAGAAAAGACTACTATTAATGAAGGTGGATCTTCTGCTGAGGCAGGTTTTTTGGTAGATTATGAAGGAAATGTAACTCTTCCTATGATTGGAGCTGTAAATCTTGAAAACCTTACTAGATTAGAAGCATCCAGAAAACTAGAAAAATTGTATGTAGATAGAGATCTTTTGGTCAATCCTATTATTGAAGTTAACATTATAAATCTTCAAGTGATAGTTCTGGGAGAGGTTGGTAGCCAAGGTAAATATCTAATTGATAGAGAAAAAACCAATTTAGTAGATGTTCTTGCAGATGCTGGAGGGATGACCATTCGGGCAAAATTAAAAACAGTAAAGATTATTCGCGGTGATTTAGCAAATCCCAAAATTATTATAGTCGATATGCGAAAAATAGAAAGTCTACAATCCAAAGAATTGATTTTACAAAACAACGATATTGTATACGTAGAGCCTTTTAGTGTTTATTTAGCAGGCGATAAAACTCAAAGTATAACTAATTTAGTGCAACCCTTTTTGTTATTGTTCAGCACAGCAGCAATTATTTATACGATTACAAGATAATGGACAAACAAGCATTCGACCCGGAAAAACCTCTCGAACAAAAAGTCGATTATTTTAAGATTCTTAGAATTTTTGCAAGTAGATGGTATTGGATAGCTGGAACATTATTAATCAGTTTAGTGAGTTCTTATATTTATTTAAGATTTACTCCTCCATTATACCAGACTTATTCAACAGTAAAATTTGATGGAAAACGAACTGAATTTTCTGAATTAATAACAGTAAGCAATTTTTACGACCGAAAAGATAATATACAATCAGAAATGTTTGTATTGCAATCTGGAAAATTACTCTTAAATGCTATACTTAAAATGGATTATAAGGTTTCCTATTATAGAGAAGGAACCGTTTTAATTACAGAAACTTATCCGAATATTCCTTTTCCAATAGAAATTGTAAAAATGGATTCATTTAATTTCTATAGAGGAATGTTTACTATTAATCAATTAGACAGTAAATCTTTCGAATTAATTTATTTGGTTGATAAAAAAGAAATAACTGCTAACTATAAATATGGTGATTTAATTAAAGTAGATAATCTTCATTTTAATATCCTCCGTTCAAACGTTCCAAATGATAAAACCAAATTTTTATTTAGGTTTAATTCCGCTGATTCCTTTTTGGGGAGAGTAAAAGGTGGACTTTCTGTTCGGGAAGTTTCTAAAGGGGTAAACATTGTTTACTTAACTCAAACAGACCAAAATCCTCAATTTGCTAGTGATTTCTTAAACTTATTATTTGAAGAATACAGAAATAATGATCGGTTTCAAAAAAGTTTATCAGCAGAGCAAACAATTGAATTTATTGATAATCAATTAAAAATATTAGCCGATCAAGTTGAAAATTCTGAGAAAGCATTACAGAATTTTAAGACTAAAAATAATTTAATCAGTATAGAATCTGCTGCAAACTACGCATCGCAAAAGTTAAACGATCAAGAGGTGCAATTGAATTTGTTAAAAATTCAAAGTTTAGCAGTGGATTTATTGGAAGAGCAAATTCGTGCTGGAAAAAATCAGGTTAGTTTTAATTTCAATATAGAAAATACACCAGAATCCGGCTTGCTTGGTAACTTGATTACCGCTTTAAACGGACTATTACTTGAAAAAAGCAGCAAGCAAACCATATATGCCCCTCGCTCTCAGCCAATACTGGAATTAGAAAATCAGATCAATGAAACTAAAAAATCAATAATCCAGAACATTGCATCTTTCAGAATTAGAAATAATAGAACCATAAATTTAATAGATAAAGAATTAAGAATTGCACAGCAAAGAATAAGCACCATACCCGAAAAAGAAAGAAGCTATATTACCTTACAGCGTGATTTCCAAATCAATGAAAAAGTTTATGCCTATTTAAGTGAAAAGAAATTAGAAGCAGCTATCAGTAAATCTGCAATTTTGCCTGGAGCAACTCTTGTGGACAAAGCAAGTCCCAACGCTTCATTGATTTCACCTATTCCTAAAAAAATCTACACTAGTTCTATCATTATAGGGCTTTTAGCAGGTATAATAATCATTGTTTTAGTTAGATTGTCTAATCAATTAATTTATGATAAGGAAACAGTTGAGTCCATTACCACAATTCCTATTATCGGAGTCATAAGAAAATACCCAAGTGAATTAGATGAATTTAGTTCGCAAATTCTCTCTATTTCCCATCCAAAATCAGTGTTTGCTGAATCGGTACGCTCCGTAAGAACAAATTTAAGCTTTTTGGCTAGTGAATTAGGAAGTAAAACTATCTGTATAACATCAGCAATTTCTGGTGAAGGAAAATCTTTTCTTGCCATTAATTTGGCAAGTACACTAACATTAATTGACAAAAAAGTTTTAATCATAGCAGCCGATTTAAGAAAATCAAAAACTCATAAAACATTCCGAATTAAAAACGATAAAGGATTAAGTACTTATTTAAGTAATCAAAATGAATGGAAGGATGTAATAGTTGCTACTAGTACTCCAAACCTTGATTTCATGCCATCAGGTCCAAATCCTCCAAACCCAAGTGAACTTTTATATTCACCCAAAATGGAAGATTTAATTACACAATTAAGAAAAATATATGATTATATAATTATAGATACTGCACCTATTGGTTTAGTTTCTGACTCCATTCCGCTGGTAAAAGGAGCGGACATCAACGTATTTGTACTCAGATCTGGAGTAAGCAGAACTAGTTCTGCTACCATTCCTCAGCGAATTTACCAAGAATACGATTTAAAAAATACCGTTATAGTCTTGAATGCTTTCGGTGACGATGCTTTGCATTCGAGTTATTATAACACAAATTACGGCAGTTATTATGGTAATTCTTATTATTACTATTCTGATTACTCTAATTATGGAAATTCTGATTATAGCTATTATGGTGATGATGAGAAGAAAAAGAATCCGTTCTGGAAATTTTGGTTGAAAAAATAATCGGTGATAAAAGAAGAAAGGATTTAGATGAAAGCGAACTTGCCTTATTTTTGGTATGCTGCATACACCAATCCGAGAGCAGAAAAAACTGTGCTACAAAGGCTCCTAAAAAATGATATCGAAGCATATTTGCCTTTGGTAAAAAAATTAAAGCAGTGGAGTGATAGAAAAAAGTGGGTGGAAGAGCCATTGTTTAATTCTTATATTTTTGTTCATGTATCCGAACGAGAATATACTCAAGTTTTATCTACCATAGGAATTGTTCGATACATTACCTTTTCGGGTAAAGCTGTTGCGATTCCTGAAAAACAAATGGCTGTTTTGAGAAGAGTAGTTGCTACAAATGAAAATGTAGAGGTGAGTGATTTTAATTTTTTACCCGGCGATCCCGTTAAAATAGTGGGTGGTCCATTTATAGGATTAGAAGCAGAATTAATTTCTGTTCAAAATGAACAAAAAGTAGTAATAAAAATTGATGCAATTAATCAAGTATTGATTGTAAATGTGAGTAAAGCTTTTTTAGAACCTTTGGTTTTAAATTAAAATAGAATAAATTAAATTCATCGGTGTTTCATTTAATGTGACTCACGCGGCGAAGCCATGAAAAACCATTGAAAATAATTTTAGATAATGTGTAGAATAGCCGGAATTATCGGTTTTTCTGATCTTCCAATTCCTAATATCACAAAAAAAATGTGCGATCTAATGGCGCACGGTGGTCCAGATGACGAAGGTGTTTATTTTGATGAAGCAAATTTAATTTGTTTAGGTAATCGCCGACTTTCTTTATTGGACCTAAGCAGAAACGGACACCAGCCGATGAAAAGTAAATCGGGTATATTTTGGATTACTTATAATGGGGAGGTTTATAATTACAAAGAAATTCGAACAGAGTTAATTAGTTTCGATTACGAATTTGAATCAGAAAGTGATACGGAAGTAATATTAAATGCTTATCAAAAATGGGGTCACTTAGCTTTTGAAAAGCTAAATGGAATGTTTGCTATCGCTATTTATGATGTAGAAAAAAAAGAATTAATCCTTGCAAGAGACCCTTCAGGAATTAAGCCTTTATATTATTTTCATGATGAAAGAGGGCTGATTTTCAGTTCTGAAATAAAAGCATTTTCCTCTACCCAGATTAAATTTGAAG
Organism: Sphingobacteriales bacterium; assembly: GCA_038209155.1. Lineage (GTDB taxonomy): Bacteria > Bacteroidota > Bacteroidia > Sphingobacteriales > Sphingobacteriaceae > JBBQYA01. The sequence continues at coordinate 5,888 of JBBQYA010000083.1, forward strand.
AGAATCCAGATTGGAAAGTGCTGCTTCTAGCTTACGGTCACATTCCAGAACCATTTACCACTTACAAATCTATTCAAATGCTTGGTGCTGGTAATGTTCTTAAATATTCATTTGGCCAAAAGCAAAATGATGAAATTAACTATTTTAGTTATCAATATTCCAATGAAATAAATACAAAAGATAAGGCTACGACCAAAATTCGCACAACCTTACAAGCAGGAATTGAAAGGCAAATATTGGCCGATGCTCCCGTTGGTGTTTTTCTGAGTGGAGGTTTAGATTCTAGCATTATTGCTAATGTTGCAGCTAAATATAGTTCTCACCCATTAAAAACATTATCTGTAATTTTTGAAGAAACAAAATATTCCGAAAAAAAATATCAAGAACTTTTAGCAAAAAAAATTAATTCTGACCATAGTTTTTACACCATTACCGAAAAAGATTTTAATGATTCATTACCTAATATCTTTCGAGGAACAGATCAACCTAGTACAGATGGTATCAACACTTGGTTTATAGCAAGTTGTGCAAAAAAATTAGGATTGAAAGCTGTTCTTTCTGGTATTGGAGCAGATGAATTGTTGGGTGGATATCCTTCATTTAATAGAATGAAAACTGTTCAACTGCTCCAGCAATTGCCTAAAATAATTTTAGGTTTCACAGAGAATATAAATGACGATCGATTAAGCAAAATTTCATTTTTAAAAAGTAAAAACGATGTAGGACAATATCTTTTTTTAAGAGGATTTTTTACTGCTAAAATGATTGCAGCTATTACCGATAAAAGTATTGAAGAGGTTGATACAATATTGAACAATAAAATTCAAAATAGAAACACAACAAAATTAGAAGCAGGAAATAAAGCAAGTTTTTTGGAAACTAACTTTTACATGCAAAATCAATTACTAAAAGATACCGATTCTATGAGTATGCAGCATAGCATAGAAGTTAGAGTTCCTTTTTTAGATAAGAAATTTGTAGAAACGGTTTGTTCAATTAATCCAAAAATTAAATTTGGAGGAAAAAAGCCAAAACAGCTATTAATTGATGCTTTTATAAACGATATTCCAAGAGAAATTTGGGATCGACCTAAAATGGGATTTACCTTTCCTTTTCAAAAATGGTTTAAGAAAAATGAATTAGTTCTTCAATTATTAAAGCATAAAAACCCAAGCATAAAAAAATTGGCACAAATGTTTATGGAAGATAAAATTCATTGGTCAAAAATTTATGCAATTATTATTACTCAAGCATAAATCATTGATTTTAATATGATTGATAAGAATAAAAATACTAAGGTTCTCTTTCTTACACTCAAAACATTTGACGTAATGGGAGGAATAGAAAAAGTAAATCGTGCTATTTTATTTGCACTCAATAATTTTGTCAAAATAAGTAAATTAAAAGCAGAATCTATTTCATGTTATGATACTGAAAAAGAGGAAAAATATGATCTAGAAAATATTCACAGAGGATATAATGGTTCAAAAATCAAATTTACCTTCGCAGCTATTAAATCAGCTTCCAAAGCAGATATCGTAGTTTTTAGCCATATTAATTTGTCTTTTGTTGCTTTATTAATCAAACTTTTCAATCCTAAAATAAAATTAGTTCTTCTAGCTCATGGGATAGAAATTTGGGACAAACAGAGTTTTCATAAAAGACTTTTTTTAAGAATTTGCGATAAATTCTTGCCAGTAAGCAGATTTACAGAATCTAAACTGAAGGAAATTCATGGAATAAGAAAAGAGAAAATCAGTGTTTTAAATAATTGTTTAGATCCCTTTTTTCAAGTTCCTGTAGTTTTTGAAAAACCTAAAAGTTTAATGGAAAGATATCATTTAATCCAAGATCAACCTGTTTTTTTGACCGTATCAAGGCTTTCTACTCAAGATAAATATAAAGGCTATGATAGAATTATTGAAATTATTGCTGAATTGAAAAACGATTTTCCGACAGTTTCATACATTTTAGCTGGCAAAACAGACGAGGATGAAGCTGAAAGAATAAACCTATTAATCAAAAACGCAGGAATCGAAAAACATATTATTCTTCCAGGCTTTATACCTGATAATGAATTGTCGGATCATTTCTTATTGGCTGACGGTTTTGTGATGCCAAGTAAAAAAGAGGGTTTTGGAATTGTTTTTATCGAAGCATCAGCTTGTGGAATCAGTGTAATTGCTGGAAACAAAGATGGAAGCGTAGATGCATTATTAAATGGAGAATTAGGAGAATTGGTAGATCCTGAAAATTCTATTGAAATAAAAAATGCAATGCGAAAAGCAATTATTAATAAAAGTTCAATTGCTGAGAAAAAAGAAATAAGTGAAAAAACGATAAATAATTTCTCTTTTGAGCAATATCAAACTAATTTATTATCTGAATTAATTTCTATTGTCTGATACTGAATTAATAAAAGAAAACGAAGAATGGTCTATGGTGATCTCACCAAAGAACAATTGGTTTGATTTAAACTTAAAAGATGTTTGGCGATATCGAGATCTGCTTTTTATGTTCGTAAAAAGAGATTTTGTCTCCATTTATAAACAAACTATTCTTGGTCCGTTATGGTTTTTAATTCAGCCTATTTTAACTACTGCAATGTTTATTGTTGTATTTAAAAATGTAGCTAAAATACCGACAGATGGTTTGCCTCCAATTGTTTTTTATTTATCTGGTTTAAGTATTTGGAACTATTTTTCTAGTTGTATAAACAAAACTTCAGGAACATTTATTTCTAATGCTTCTATTTTTGGAAAGGTTTATTTCCCAAGATTAATTGTTCCATTATCCAATGTGGTAAGCAATTTAATTACCTTTGCCATCCAATTTTCTTTATTGATTGCCATTATGATTTATTATAGTTTCACTGGAACTCACTTTCAATTGAATGCATACATATTATTGCTTCCACTTTTATTATTAATGTTAGCAGGTTTGGGTTTAGGTCTAGGAATTATTATCAGTTCATTAACTACAAAATATAGAGATCTTACCTTTTTGGTGACTTTTGGTGTGCAATTATTAATGTATGCAACCCCTGTAATTTATCCTCTTTCCTTTTTTTCTGATAAGTACAAATATTTTATTCTGGCAAATCCTCTAACACCGATTATTGAAATCTTTAGATACTCACTTTTTGGTGCAGGAACCTTTACTCTTATTCACTTATTGTATAGTTTGACTTTTACTATAATTGCATTGCTAGGTGGTATTTTATTGTTTAATAAGGTGGAGAAAAATTTTATGGACACCGTGTAATTAATAAATGAGCACGGCAATAAAAATAGAAAATGTTTCAAAAAAGTATCGCTTAGGCACTATTGGTAGTGGTACTTTAAGCCACGATCTTAACAGATGGTGGGCAAACATGCGCGGAAAACAAGATCCGCTTATGAAAATTGGCGAAAGTAAAATTGATAGCGAAACTACTTTTTGGGCATTAAAAGATTTAGATTTTTCAATTAAGCAAGGAGAAGCAGTAGGCATTATTGGAAAAAATGGTGCAGGAAAATCTACACTACTAAAAATATTATCAAGAGTAACGGCACCAACCATAGGCGAAGTAAAAATTAAAGGAAGAATAGCAAGTTTGCTCGAAGTTGGAACTGGTTTCCATCCTGAACTTACGGGAGTTGAGAATATTTATTTAAACGGTGCAATTTTGGGCATGACCCGAACCGAGATAAAATCCAAACTGGATGAAATAATTTCTTTTAGCGGCGTAGAACTGCATATAAATACACCCGTTAAGCGCTATTCTTCTGGAATGTATGTTCGTTTAGCTTTTGCAGTTGCTGCACATTTAGAAGCAGAAATCTTAATAGTAGATGAAGTATTAGCTGTGGGAGATGCAGAATTTCAGAAGAAATGTATCGGAAAAATGAATGATGTAAGCAGTAAAGACGGCAGGACAGTATTATTTGTAAGTCATTCGATTAATTCAATAAGACGTTTATGTAGTACTGGAATTTTATTAAGTAGTGGAAAAATTGATTGCATTGGAAAAATTAATGATGTAATTTCTCATTATGAAAGTAAAACATCAAGTGGTAATGCAAAGTTTAATCATATTTCAGGGAATCAAAATGTAACCTTAACAAAGGCAACTATAACAAGTCATGTTGATAATCAAATAAAAATCAATGACGAACTTAAAATTAGCATAGAGTATAAAGTTTTTAATAATTCATCCTTTACTCATATAGAATTTTTTGCAATCATTTACAATAGTGTTGGAGATCCTGTAATTGGTAGTTTTCAAGATGACGTAAATGAAAGAATTAAAAAAGAATATTTAACTGGAAGTATAAATTTAACAGTTTTTGCGAATCTAGCATCTGGAGATTATTTACTTTCAATAGGGATATTTGATCAGAATAGAAATTTTTTAGATTGGGTTGAAGAGGCATTATGTTTCACGGTGGAAAATATTTACAGTGATGGTAGACCATTTTTTCAGCGATTAGGATTAACAGTTGGAAAAGCTGTATGGGAGATGTGAAAATGAATCTTCATTGTATTGGAGATAGTCATTGCAGTTTTTTTTTAGGTTATAATATTATACCAAAAGAATACCCATTTATTGCAAAGAGCCTACACGAAAATATATTTTGTTATAGATTAGGTGCTTCATTAGCTTATTCAATCAATAAATTTGAAACCTCAATTAAAAGTAGAGAGAAATTGGAACTAATCGTTTCAAAGTTAAATCCTCAAAAGGATATTATAATCTTAAGTTTTGGAGAAATAGATTGTAGAGCTCATATCCTTAAACAAGCATTCCTTAAAAACGTTGATTCAACAGTTATAGTTAAAAGTTGCATTAAAAATTATTTGGAAATAATTGATTTTATTGAAGCTAAGAAGTTTAAGATAATAATATGGAATGCAATATATTCTGCTAATTCTGTTTTTAACAATGAAGATCTTGAGTTTCCTTTTTTTGGTAAAGTAGAGGAAAGAAATAGAGTTACTAAAGAATTCAATACCGAATTAAGTTTTAAATTATTAAGTAGAAGCAGTTATTTTCTAACAATCTCAGATTTGATTATAGATAAAATGACCGGCTTTACCTTGGATACTTTTTATTTTGATGTGATTCATTTAAACAATAAATTATTTTTGCATGCTTTAACTGAAATTAATAATTTATTAAATATTGGAATTTTCAATAAAGCTGATAGAATAAAATATCAGATTAGATTATTTTTTTTAGAAAACTCAATTAAAACTCAATTGAAAGCCTATTATTTTGCAAAAAAATTAAAATTATATATTTCGAATGGAAAAAAATAATAGATATATCAATTTATTTCAAAGAACTTTCTATGAGTTTAAATTAATATTTACATCAATTTTATTTGCAGGTAAGTATATCAAAAATAACAACTTTATAAGTTTGTTTTTATTTCGGAAATCAATCGAAATTGAACATACCTCTCCTTTCAGAAACTTTATTAAAAGTAAGACGCAGGAAAAAGTTGTTTCCTTAAATCTTAAATTTTTTGGAAATCAGTCTTTAAAATTTAATTTAAATGATTTTTTTCAAATGGCAATTTGTGAAGAATTTATAAAATATAGAATTTATAATTTAGATCTTCTTGGTTTTTCTCCTACAAATTCCATTGATTGTGGAGCTTACAGAGGTTATTTCAGTTTTTTGGTTGATGAAAAATTCCCTAGTTGTGAAAAAATTTGTATTGAACCACATCAGGAAAATTATAAATTTTTAACTAACGTTATAAAGGAAAACAAAATTAAAAATATTGAAGTAATTAATAAAGCCTTATCAGTAAATGAAAAATCGGTTTATCTTGAATTATGGGGAAGTAACCTAGCTACAAATGATAATATCATGAATTCACAATATAAAGTTGAAGTTCCATCGCTTAATCTTTTTGATTTGTTGAATGAGGTTGAAAAACAAGATAAATTAATTCTAAAAGTTGACATCGAGGGTAGTGAGTTAGATTTTTTCCCTTCATGTATAAAGGATCTTCCTTCCAATTGTGCAGTTTTTTTGGAAACTCATGATGGTTGGAATTCATTAAAAAGTATAAAGGAAACATTTATAGAACTAGGGTTCTCATTCGAGGTTCTTAGAGATAGAGGACTTTACATCGATTCCTTTGCACAAAGGATTATGAGTAATAAATAGATTTAATGTTTTTAGTAAAAGTATCCACTCCTTGGACTCATATTGATTTTAATACAAGAGTTCCGAAAGCTGGAATTATTAATGATTATCAT
>JBBQYA010000084.1:0-11835 GCA_038209155.1 Sphingobacteriales bacterium
AAATGTCTAATCGATTAATAAACGAAACCAGTCCATATTTACTGCAACATGCTCATAATCCGGTAGATTGGTATGCTTGGGGAGCCGAAGCTTTAGAGAAAGCGAAAATTGAGAACAAATTAATTTTGATAAGTATCGGATATTCTGCTTGCCATTGGTGCCATGTGATGGAGCATGAAAGTTTTGAAGATCTTGAAATTGCAAAATTAATGAATGAACGTTTTGTTTGTGTAAAAGTAGATAGAGAAGAGCGGCCAGATATAGATCAAATTTATATGATAGCCGTGCAATTAATGAGTGGGCATGGAGGTTGGCCACTTAATTGTTTTGCTTTGCCAGATCAACGTCCGATTTATGGAGGCACTTATTTTAATCCAAAAGATTGGAAAAATCTGTTACTAAATTTATCTGATTTTTATAAAGAAAAACCAGATGAGGCTCAAAAATTTGCAAATAAATTGGAAGATGGATTGAAGATGCAAGACAATCCTTTTAGTTCTAATAATAAACTTGAATTGAAAAAAGAAGAATTGGAAAAAATGTTCCAATCTGTAAAAACACTATTTGATTTTGTAGAAGGAGGATTTTCAAGAGAACCAAAATTTCCATTACCGAATAATTTTTTGTTCACTCTAAGATTTGCACATTTTTTTCAAGACCAGTCAGCAGATATTATCACTCAATTGACATTGGATAAAATGGCTTTTGGTGGTATTTATGACCAGATAGGTGGTGGTTTTGCACGATATTCGGTAGATGCAAATTGGTTTGCGCCGCATTTTGAAAAAATGCTTTATGATAATGCGCAATTAATTTCTTTATACTCAGAAGCCTATAAAAAATATCAAAACCCTTTATATAAAACCATTGCGCTCCAATCTGTAAATTTTATTAAAGAGGAATTATTAGATCATTCCGGAGGATTTTATTCTGCATTGAATGCAGACAGTGAAGGAATAGAAGGGAAGTATTACACATGGGAATATTCAGAATTTCATGATTTTTCAACTGAGGAAAAGAATCTTTTAGATAATTATTTTAATGTAGAAAAGAATGGAAATTGGGAAAAAACCAATATTCTACATAGAAAGAAAACAGATGATCTTATTCTTAAAGAATTGGAATTAAATGAAATAGAACTTAAAAAACAATTAGAAAATTTAACTAAAAAACTTCTAAAATTAAGATCGAATAAAGTTAAACCTTCCTTAGATGACAAAATTCTAACTGCTTGGAATGGTTTGATGATCTCTTCATTATGTCATGCTTATAAAGCCTTTAACAAAATTGAAATTAAAGAATTAGCCATTAAAAGTGCAGATTTCTTTATAGAACAAATTAATTCTGAAATAAAACTAAAACGTGATTATAAAAAAGGGAGTGCAGATATTCCTGCTTTTTCTGATGATTATGCATTCTTAATTTTAGCCTTTTTAGATGTCTATGAAATATGTTTTGAAGAAAAATATGTTTTCCAAGCAGACAAATTAATGAAGGAATTAATACAAAATTTTTATCATTTAGATTCAGGATTGTTTTATTATACTTCATCAGAAAGTGAAAAATTGATTGTTCGAATATCTGAATTGAATGATAATGTAATTCCAGCTTCCAACTCTGCTATTGCCCATGGATTAAACCGTCTGAGTATACTTTTACTTAATTCCGAATATGCTAAAATGTCAGAAAATATAATTCTAAACCGATCAGAAAATATAATGAAACATTTCTCTGGAAATTCAAATTATGCTTTATTAGCTTTGAGTAATGCATTTTCTAAGTTTGAAGTTGTGATAACCGGACCACAAAGCTTGCAATTAGTTGCAGAAATAAACAAATTTTATTTGCCTAACCTCACTTTATTTGCAGCTGAAAAAGAAAGCAAAATTCCTTTATTCTCAAATAGAATAAAAGAAGAAACATTAATCTATGTTTGTGAAAATAATACTTGCCAACTTCCAGTAAAAACAATACAAGAAGCAATGAAAATTATTCTACCTAATTAATTTTTTTTTATTTAAGAAATAATGCTTTTATGAATAAATTACTATTTCCCAAGAGCACTACTTTTTGATCTCTCTTAATAGAATAACCATTTTTTCTATTGTAAATTAATTCTTCATTAGAAGTATATAAATTATTTTTTGTTGATTTATTAATTTGGATCTCAGAAATTTTATTAGTTGAATCGTATTCAATTACAATGTTTTTGATGGTTAATTTGTCATCTAGTGAGGTGTACCTTATCAATTGTTTTTTGTCCAATACTTCCTTTTCTTGATGATACAAATTACGCCATGCTGGTTTATTAATATCACAATCTTTAAATATTTCTAATTCTTTTTCCCAATTAATATTGCTCATTTTTTTGGTTTCTATATTTCCGTCCTTTACTAAAGACTTCTCAATTAGATTATTTTTTTTAGTAAGAATAATTTTTTCTTCCTCAAAGAACTTGATTAATGAAACATAAGTATTATTATTTGAACTATTTTCTGTAGAAGATTGACATGAATTTAAGACTATAAATAATCCAAAAATCAGATTTTTACTAAAAGATATTTTCATTAATTCACTAAAGATAAACCGGTCATTTCCTCTGGTTTGTTTATTTCCATCAGATGCAAAATTGTAGTGGCCACATCTGCAAGTCTTCCATTATTTATTTTTTTATAAGCAGAATCAATTAAAATACAAGGCACTAGATTGGTTGTGTGTGCAGTATTAGGTGATCCATCTTCGTTTATCATAAATTCGGCATTGCCATGGTCTGCAATAATGATAAAGGAATATTCATTTTTAATTCCTACTTCAACAATCTTTTTTGCACAACTATCTACTGTTTCTACGGCCGTTTTTACTGCGGAAAATACTCCTGTATGCCCAACCATATCTGGGTTAGCAAAATTCAAACAAATAAAATCTGGTTTAGAATTTTCCATTTCATTTATACAAGCATCCGCTAATTGAACTGCACTCATCTCTGGCTGCAAATCATAAGTTGCCACTTTGGGTGATGGAACTAAAATTCTATTTTCACCGATAAAAGGAATTTCGCGGCCACCAGAAAAGAAAAAAGTAACATGAGGATATTTCTCAGATTCTGCCATTCTTAATTGAGTTTTTTGATTTTGTTCTAAAACCTCGCCTATTGTTTTGACCAAATCATCTTTATAAAAAAGAACTTCTATTTTATTAAAAGTATCATCATAATTGGTCATGGTGATATATTTTAAGTCAAGTTTTTTCATTCCCATTTCTGGCATATCTTGCTGAGTTAAGACCTCTGTAATTTCTCTAGCTCTATCCGTTCGGAAATTAAAACAAATTACCACATCATCATTTTTTATTGTTCCAATTGCGTTATTGTTTTGATCAGTCACAATAATTGGTTTTACAAATTCATCTGTAGTACCACTTTCATAGGATTGCAAAAGTGAAATTCTGGGATCTTGACTTTGATCGCCAAAACCATTAACTAAAGCATCATAAGCGAGTTTTACGCGCTCCCACCGCTTATCTCTATCCATGGCGAAATACCTACCAATTACACTTGCTATAGATATTTTATAATTTTTTATGTGATCCATTATTTCTGAAAGAAAATTAATTCCAGATTTTGGATCGGTATCTCTGCCATCAGAAAAGGCATGTATAAAAACCTGTTGACATTGATTTTCTTCTAAAATATCGCAAAGTGCTTTCAAATGATTGATGTGTGAATGAACTCCGCCATTAGACAATAAACCCATTAAATGAATAGGTTTATTATTCACTTTAGCATAATTGATAGCTTCCAACAAAACAGAATTTGAATTTAAAACCTTTTCTCGAACAGCTTTATTTATTTTTGCTAAATCTTGGTAAACAACCCGTCCGGCACCAATATTTAAATGACCCACTTCAGAGTTACCCATTTGGCCATCAGGTAGACCAACATCTTCTCCAGAAGTTTTCAGATTAGAAGAAGGATATTTAGCCAATAAACTTTCAAAAAATGGGGTATTAGCCATATAAATGGCATTTTCTGTAAAAGTTCTACCAAGCCCCCAGCCGTCGAGAATTAATAAAGCAACTTTTTTCATACTATTTCGGAGGTAAATATAATGCAATACTTAGATACTGATTAAGTAGTTTTTTAAATACAAATTCCTAAATCAAAAATTTGAAGTAAATGTTATTAACAAAAGCTAAAATCTTTTTACTAATTAAAGTTTGTATGAATAAATTGAATTACTATCATTACATTCTAATGGCATACTTTTGGATTAAGATGCTTTTTTTAATCATGCGAAAAATTATTCTTTCACTTCTTTTAGCTTTTAGTTTTCAGTTTTCTATTGCTCAAGATTCTGTATATGAATCAGTTGTATCATCACTTCGCTTAGGAGATTCCAAACAATTATCAATTTATTTTAATTCCAATATGGAGTTAACGATACTTGATAATGAATCGGTTTATAGTAAAATCCAAGCAGAGCTTGTATTAAAAGAATTTTTTGAAAAATATCCTGTTTCCTCCTATAGCTTATTACATAGAGGAAAATCGCCAGAAGGTTCCATATTTTCTATAGGCAAATTAACAACTAGTAAAGGTGTTTTTCGGACCTATTTTTATCTAAAACAAATAGGAGGTAAAACCTTGCTAAATGAACTTAGATTTGAAAAAAACGACTCAACAGAATAGTTTTTAAGCTTTGTAATTTAGCGTATGTTTGTTCAAATTTTAATTTATTTGAATGAAGATTGACATCAATTTATTATCTGTTTTTATAAAAAGCGCCCTTGCCGAAGATGTTGGTAATGGCGATCATACTTCATTGGCTTGCATACCTAATGAAGCAAAAGGAAGTGCAAGATTATTATTCAAAGAAGATGGAATATTGGCGGGTGTAGAAATTGCAAAATCCATTTTTAAAGAAGTAGACTCTAATTTACTATTAGAATTATTTTTTGTTGATGGAGATTTTATCAAAAAGGGAACTATTATTTTGCAGGTATTTGGGAAAATACAATCTATACTATTAGCAGAAAGATTAGTATTAAATTGTATGCAAAGAATGAGTGGAATAGCCACAGAAACTGCAAGACTTTCCAAGTTAATAAAACATACAAAATGTAAGATTTTAGATACTCGCAAAACAGTACCTGGAATGAGAATGATGGATAAAATGGCAGTCAAAATTGGAGGTGGAACTAATCATAGAATCGGGCTATTTGATGCTATTTTAATAAAAGATAATCATGTAGATTATGCGGGAGGAATATCAAACGCAATCCAAAGAAGCACGGAATATCTAAAAATACATTCCTTAACAATACCTATAATTATAGAAACAAGAAATTTAGAAGAAGTAAAAGAAGTTTTAACAATAGGGGGTATTGATCGAATAATGCTCGATAATTTTTCTATTGAAAAAATCAAGGAAGCTCTAAAACTCATTGATAACCAATATATAACTGAAGTTTCTGGAGGTATAAATGAAAAAAATTTAATTGACTATGCAGAAACTGGAGTCGATTTTATTTCCATGGGATATCTTACTCACACAGTCAGAAACCTAGATATTAGCCTAAAAGCAAATAAAGAACTAGCTAATTAGCATTTTTTGAAATAATGAATACCTTTGAAGGTGAATTTTACTAAGAAAAAAGAGTTAGTAAAAAATTTAAAGCGTCAATGATCTCAATCTACTCAATTAGTACGCTAATATTCGCCTATTTAATGGGTTCAATTCCCACAGCAGTTTGGATTGGCAGAGGTTTTTATGGAATAGATGTTAGAGAATATGGAAGTGGAAATGCTGGAGCATCAAATACTTTTAGAATATTAGGTAAAAAAGCTGGAATTCCAGTCATGCTAATTGATATTTTTAAAGGATGGACAGGAGCCAATCTGGTTTATTTAGTTGGATTATCTATTACTGGAACTCCGAATACCATTCAATTTGCTAATTACCAATTAGCGCTAGGGATAACAACTGTATTAGGTCATATTTTTCCAATTTTTGCAGGATTTAGAGGAGGAAAAGGAATTGCTACTTTATTCGGAATGATGCTCGCAGTGAATCCTTTGGCAGCTTTATATTGTGTGATTGCCTTTATTATTGTTTTATTAATCACAAAATATGTTTCCTTAAGTTCGATGGTCACAGGATTTATTTATCCTCTTTTATTAATATTTGTATTTAGAGAACCGATAAAATCAGTATTATTATTTAGTATTTCGGTATGTATTTTGGTATTAATAACTCATCAAAAAAACATAGAAAGATTGGTAAAAGGCAAAGAGTCAAAAGCTAATTTATTTGGTAAGAAAAAATCAACAATACAGGAAACGTGAAAAATTTAATATTTATCCTCTTAGGAGTTATTCTTAGCATTTCATCTTGCAAAAAAGTACCATTAACCGGTCGAAAGCAATTAATTTTACTTTCAGAAACTGAAGTTAGAGGAATGGCATTGACCAGTTACAATGAATTTTTATCGACCAATAAAGTGATTTCAGTCAATAAAGATTCTGAGCGAGTAAAAAATATTGGAAATAAAATAGCTGTGGCAGTTACAGAATATATGAAAATGAAAGGTCTTTCAGAATCTATAGCAGGCTACAAATGGGAATTTAATTTAGTAGAAGACAAAACAGTAAATGCTTGGTGCATGCCTGGTGGTAAAGTAGTAATTTATACAGGAATTCTACCAATTTGTGCTGATGATAATGGCCTAGCTGTAGTGATGGGGCACGAAATTGCGCATGCAATAGCTCAACATAGTAATGAAAGAATGAGCCAACAATACGTTCAGCAATTTGGTGCAATAGGTCTAAATGTAGCTTTGTCCCAGCAGCCACAGCAAACCAGGGAAATGGCCAACCAAGCTTTTGGGATAGGTTCCACCGTTTTAGGAACTTTACCATTTTCAAGAACGCAAGAATCTGAAGCAGACAGAATAGGATTAACTTTTATGGCAATGGCTGGTTTTGATCCTAAAGCTGCACCTGAATTTTGGAAAAGAATGTCGGCACAAAGTGGAAATAAAAGTGGTTCAGACTTTCTATCTACTCATCCAAGCGATACAAAACGAATTGCTAATATTCAAAAGTATTTGCCAGAAGCGTTAGCTTATTATAAAAAATAAGTAAAGAAACCACTCCCTTTGTTAAAATTTCGTACTTTAGTTATTTAATTAAATTTAACCAAATAATGAATAAAATTTTATCAAGTTCGTTTTTAATCATTGCATTAGCATTCAGCAGTTTATCAGCATTTGCTCAAACTGTAATTCCTTGTTCAACTCATGAGGAATATGAACGAATGATTAAGGAAGATCCTCAATTTGTGATCAACCAACAAAATTTAGAAGCTTTCACCCAACAATTTATTGCGGAAAGAAAGTTAAACAAAACAGCAAAAGCTTCAGTAGTAATCCCAATTGTTTTTCATATAATTCATAATTATGGATCTGAAAACATACCTGATTCTCGCATTTTTGATCAAATGGAAATTATTAATAAAGATTTTCAACGATTAAATGCTGATACAAATAGTACAAATCCATTATTTCAATCGATAGCAGCCAATCCTGATGTAGAATTTAGATTAGCTAAAATAGACCCAAGTGGAAATTGTACGAATGGTATTGTGCGAGTGGTGTCCCCATTGACTGTTAATGCAAATAATAATGTTAAAGCATTGAGTTACTGGCCAAACAATAAATATTTTAATATTTGGGTAGTAAGTTCTATAAGTGGAGCTCCTGCTGGATCTGTAATTTTAGGAAGATCTCAATTTCCTGGAGGCAGCAATTCTACAGATGGGATTTTATTAAGATCAGAAGTTTGCGGAAATACTACTGCGTTTAGCAATTTTGGTAGAACGCTAACTCATGAGTTGGGTCATTCATATAATTTACGACATATTTGGGGAGATGCTACATGCGGAAATGATCAAGTAGGAGATACTCCGCCTCATAATGGACCTAATGATGGTTGTCCAAATAATTCAACATCTAATTGTTTTGGATCAGTTAGTGTAGATATGGATGAGAATTACATGGATTATACCAATGGATCTTGTCAAAATATGTTTTCTGTTGGGCAAGATGATAGAATGCAAGCAGTAATTTATGGTGCTGTAAATGGAAGAAATAATATGTGGACTGCAGCAAATAGATTGCTTACTGGAACTAACGATGGATATATTGCAGGATTGTGCGCACCAAAAGCAGATTTTGCATTACAAGCGAGTGTTTGTACAAATGCTCCTGTTCAAACAAATAATTTTTCGTGGGGAGGTTCTGGTTCGTACAAATGGGTTGCGCCTGATGGCACACCTTCCATTGACACCAATAGAATCTTAAATATTCAATTTGCTAACGAAGGTATTTTTCCTATAAAGTTAGTGGTTACCAATGCTACAGGAAGTGATTCTATTACCAAGTTTATTAGAGTTATTAATCAAACATCTTCTGTATCTGCTCCATATACTGAGAATTTCGAAATTGCAGATTTTGAACAAAAAGGGGGAGTAATTGAAAGTAAAGATGCTAAACGTTGGGAACGAACCGCCACTGTTGGTTTTTCTAATACTAATTCTTTTATCTTAAGAAATGCATCAGGCAATACATCAGGAGCAATTGATGCATTTATTTTACCAAACTTAAATTTATCAAATGTAAATACGGGGTTTTTAAAGTATAAAAGAGCTTATGCTCAAAAAAGTGCTGCGAATACCGATGTTTTGAAAGTACTTTATTCTTTTAATTGTGGTCAAACTTTCTTGCCGAAGCAAACTAGATCAGGAGCAGCTTTAGCAACTGCACCAAATTCTTCTAGTTCTACTTGGGCCCCTTCTGGTCCAACTCAATGGAAAAAAGATTCAATTGGATTGAGCAACCTCCTAAGAAAATCAAGTGCCTTAATCAAATTTGAATTTGAAGCAGGTGGCGGAAGTAATATTTATATTGATGATATAGAAATTGTAATTACAGGTGTAGTAGGATTTTCAGAATTATTAGTAGATGGAACTTTTAACATTTTTCCTAATCCAGTAAATGATAATGCATTTATCAATTTCTCATTGATTAAACCAGAAGCTGTCAATCTTACCGTTTTTGATTTGATCGGAAGAGAAATTAAAGTGTTAGAAAATACAAACTTAAGTAGCGGTGATCATTCTTATCGGATATCCAAAAATGATTTGCCAGAAGGAATGTATTTAATTAAATTAATGGTTGGAAATGAAAGCCAAGTGAAAAAAATAGTATTTACTGAATAAATATAAATCAAAAAAGATGAAAAAAATTCTGTCCGAAAGACAGAATTTTTTTTTAACCAAATCTAAACGAATAACATGATCATACTTTTTACATTACTATTTAATTTATTAATAAAGAGTGATAAAATAAAAGCAGATGTTGTTTTTATTAATGGAAAAATATACACTGTTAATGAAAAAATGGAAGTTTCACAAGCTTTTGCTATTAAAGGTGGTAAGTTTCTGGAAGTAGGTTCTACTAAATTTATCAAAACAAAATATGAAGCAGAAAAAGTTATTAATCTGCACAATGCAGTTGTTTACCCTGGATTGATTGATGCTCATTGCCATTTTTATTTTTATGGAAAGGAGTTGAAAAATGTAGATTTAAGTAATTCAAAATCTTTTGAGGAGGTTTTGGAAAGGGTAAAAACTCATCAAAATAAATTTAAAAATAAATGGATTATCGGCAGAGGTTGGGATCAAAATAGATGGAATAAAAAAGAATTTCCAACTAAAAATGAATTGGATATACTTTATCCAAACACTCCAGTTCTATTAGGGAGAATTGATTTGCATGCTGGTATTGCAAACCAAGCAGCATTAAATGCAGCAAAATTTGATAACAATACTATTATTGAAGGTGGATTAATTGAAAAGAAAGACGAACAAATGACCGGAATAATTTTGGATCGAGCTTACGATTCCTTACTTGCTGTAATTCCAAAAGATAATTTAGAGCAAAAAATATTATCTCTAAAATTAGCTGAAAAAAATGTCTTTGCTGTAGGATTAACCACGGTAGACGATGCAGGTTTGAAGTGGGATATTTTACAACTTATCGATTCATTACAAAAAGCAAAAGAATTAAAAATTAGAATTTATGCTATGGCAGATTCTGAGCCATTTACTTTAAAAAAAGTGCTCGATCGTGGAATTTACAAAACAGAAAGATTAAGTGTAAGATCTGTGAAAGTATTTGGAGATGGTGCTTTAGGCTCTAGAGGTGCGTGTTTATTAAATCACTACTCAGATAAAATAAATGAAAAGGGATTTTTATTACACGATAAAAATTATTTCATAAACATTGCCGACCAAGTATATAAAAAAGGATTTCAATTAAATACGCACTGTATTGGAGATTCTGCAGTTCGTTTATTGACAGATATTTACGGTATTTATTTAAAAGGTAAAAATGATTTGCGCTGGAGAATAGAACACGCACAAGTTGTAAATTTAATGGATTTGAACAAGTTCGGGGAGTTTTCTATTATTCCATCTGTACAACCTACACATGCTACCTCAGATATGGAATGGGCAGATGAGAGATTAGGAAATGAACGAATAAAAACCGCTTATGCTTATAAAGATTTATTGAATCAAAGAGGTTTAATAGCTTCTGGAAGTGATTTTCCAGTAGAAAGCATTAATCCTTTATATGGCTTTTTTGCAGCAGTTGCAAGACAGGACCAGTATATGAAGCCCAGAAATGGTTTTCAAATAGAAAATAAATTATCGAGAGTAGAAGCTTTAAAAGCAATGACTATCTGGGCTGCTTTTTCTAATTTTGAAGAGAGAGAAAAAGGAAGCATAGAAAAAGGAAAGTTTGCCGATTTTGTAATTTTAGATAATGACATTATGAAAGTAAAGCTTAAAAAAGCAAGAAATGCCAAAGTAATTCAAACCTGGGTTGGAGGCGAAATGGTTTATAATCAGTAGTTATCTATGGAATGTAAACACTTCTAGTGTCACTACTCACAAGTATACCGTCTAGTTCAATATTTAATTTTAATTCTATCGTTTTGTTTTTTAAGTCCTTACTTATTAAAAAGTTAACCCTACCATTTTCTTTTAATTTGTAAAATATAGATTTGTTGTTTAGATAGAAATAAGGATTAAGAAACCTTTTAGGTTTCGAGAAATTTTGATTATTGTAAAACTCAGGTAGAGTATTAATTCCAATATCAAGATAAACGGATCCAATAGTTCCATTAGAAGTTAAAGAATCTTTAATTATAACATCAGAAAACCTTGCTAGAGCTAAATCTGTATCAAAAGGATTAGTATTTAATTCGTCTGGCAATCTATCCTTACAATTCGTTAAGAATAAGATTAAGGAAATAAAAAGTATAAAATTTTTCATTTTAAAGTATAAATTAATGAAAAAGAAGTAGGTGTATTCAACATAAAATTTATTCTTGATTGCTTGTTTTCTAATTTTTTATAATGTGATTTGTAAATAAGAATTGATGTTAAAACTCCTAAACCAGAAAGAGCAAATGATGATATTTTAGCTGTATTATATAAATCGTTTTGTTTTTTATTTTCATTATACTTTGCTTTTATTTCAATTATTTCTAGAGGATTTTTTAAAGAATTATATTCCACTAAATTTGATTGTGCTTTATTATAATATTTATTAGCTATACTGGAAAAGAGTATACCACCCGTAAGTGGAAGGAGAATAATTCCAGCAGAAATAAATCTATGTTTAGTTAGCTCTTTACCATATTCTCTTTTTTTCATCCTTTGTCTTATTCTTATAATAGAATCTTCATATATCCTAAATGATCTATTTATT
>JBBQYA010000085.1:0-11538 GCA_038209155.1 Sphingobacteriales bacterium
GAAAAAATTCAGAGTATATGAAATCCGAAGAAATAAAAAATCTCTTTACCCAATTTGAAGCTGCATCAGCCGAAGTTGAAGGGGTAGAATGTTGGAGTGCCAGAGAATTGCAAGAGTTATTGGGTTACAACAAATGGGAGAATTTTGAGAAAGTGATTCAAAAAGGAAAAAGTGCATGCACAAATGCTGGTGAAGACGTTTCCAATCATTTTCCTGACGTCAGGAAAACGATACCGATGCCTAAAGGTGCTGAAAAAGAGATAGATGACATCTTGCTTACGCGATACGCTTGTTATTTGATTGCCCAAAATGGTGATAGCAGAAAGGAAGAAATCTCTTTTGCACAAAACTATTTTGCGGTGCAAACCCGCAGAGCCGAATTGGTTGAGCAAAGACTACTAGAAAATGAAAGAGTTATTGCAAGAGAAAAACTCAGCCAAACCGAGAAACAACTTTCTGGAATTCTCTATGAACGGAGTGTTGATAGCCAAGGTTTTGCCATCATTCGTTCTAAAGGTGACCAAGCTTTATTTAGACTAAACACCCAAATGCTTAAGAAAAAAATGGGCATTCCTGAAAATAGTCCCGTTGCAGACTTCTTGCCTACCATCAGCATTAAAGCAAAAGACCTAGCAGCGGAAATGACAGGACTCAATGTGCAAAGCAAAGATTGTAATAATTGATATTAGAACATTAATTTCTTTAAAATTAACCTCAAAATCTCTTACCTAAAACATGAACATGATCGCTAGCAAAACAGAGCAACTAAATCAACTTTTTGAAGAATGGATTAAGTCAATGTCTAATTATAAAGGAAAATTTGTCAAAGATGGTATAAACGATGATACACTTTTCGAAAAAGCAGAACATCAAATTCTATTTTTGATGAAAGAGCCAAACAATCCTGAGCAGAAAGAAGGGGATTTTAGAGATTGGTGGAAAGAAAATATTTCTGGAACTTTTACAAAAAGAATTGCAGAGTGGAGCTACGGAATACTCAATGATTTTCCGGAATTTGATACCATTAATAATATTAATGGTCTTAATGCTTTGCATCAGGTAGCATTCATGAATCTTAAAAAAATTGGCGGAGGTGGTAATTCAATTTACAACGAAATTGAACTACATTATAGAAACTCAGAATTATTTGTTCAAAGACAAATTGAAATAATTAAACCAAAAATAATTATTCTTAGAATATCTTTTAATGAAAAATTACGAAACAGTATTTTTCCAAATGTTGAATGGAAACAAAGTGGATACGGAATTCAAATTGGGAAATTTAAAGACATTAAAATAATTGACTTTTACCATCCATCATCAAGGTCTTCATCGGCAGCCACTTACAGTTTATTGCAAAACATAATTCAATCAGAAAAATTTAAATCGCTATAAAAAAGTTCACTTGCAGCTACCTTGCAAAGGCAACCAATCCCAACAAACATTCCCAACCTCTGCCCCGTAGTTGCAATTAATAAAACTCCCCATTTAACTTTCACTATTTTTAAATTCTTGCTTTCCCTTATCTTTTTCTATTATTCATTTTGGTATAATTGTCTTTACCTAATTAAAATAAGTTTCGTCTGCCTATTTCAATATGTTGTTTAAAATCATTAGAATTTTTGGTTTTCTTTTCTGTTTTATTTCTTTCTCTTCTTTTTCAAAGGAAGTCTTAAAACCTGCTGACTCTTATAATTTCGATCGTTGGAGTTCCAAAAATGGGCTCCCACAAAACTCAATTAATAATATTATTCAATCCCACGATGGTTATTTATGGCTGGCAACCTCTGGTGGCTTAGTTAGGTTTGATGGTGTGAATTTTAAACTATTCAATAAAACCAATTTACCCCTCCTCAAAACCAATAGAGTACGATACCTATTCGAAACACAAAATGGAGATATAATTATCATTGCAAATGGAAGCAGCATGATTGTTTACTCTAAAGGTATCTTCCATGATTTCTCCAATGGCAAAGAAGTGTTTCAGTTTTATTTCGACCAAGAAAACAAAATTTACGAGTCAGGAGAGAAATATTGGATCGGCGAACCATATATAGAACAAGACAGGAACAACATACTTTACCTTTGCATAACAGGTAGAGGAATTGTAGCCATAGATCCCATAACCTATCAAAAAATACCTCCATTCAAATTTTTAGAAAACTCAAAATATAGTTTATTCAAAAGTGACGAATATGGCTTAGTCTTCTCCAATGGAAAAAACTTATTTGTGCAAAACAAAGGATGGAAAAGTATAGGAATTTTAGATTCAACTTATTTTATTGGTGATTGGCACGACAGTAAGAATAATTGCACTTGGTCTGTAAAAGGAAATTTATTGATACAATACCAAAAAGGAAAAAAAATTAAGCAAAGCAAAATTCCAGAAATATTTTGGAAAGATCGGTTGGACATAGTTTGGTCAAGTACAAATGATTTTCTATCGCTGAATTCAAATTTTTCAACAAAAGCAATACGATTTAAAATAGAAATGAACGAATTCTCTATTATCAACAATACTTATAAAACAGAAATTGGAAAATTAAATCAAGTTCTAAACGACATTGAAGGAAATAGCTGGCATGCAACTTCTATAGGTGGCCTATTCAAAGAAAAACCACAACGCTTTGTTTATTTTGATAAGGATGAAAATTTACCTTCTCATAATTTTTATCCCATCGTAAAAGCAAAAAATGGAAACATTTTTATAGGCACTTTCGGTGCAGACTATTTTGAATTTGATGCTGAGGGCACCTATATTCCAAAATCGCAGAAGATTATTAAACAATTAAAAAATTCTAATATTAATGATTTAGAACTTATTGATAATAGTCTTTATCTATCTACAATAGACCTTATTCTTCAAATTAAAAATGATGAAATAATTCAAATTAAGTTTCCCGATGAGAGGTTTTCAGAGGCAATTTTATACAAAACAAAAAATAATGAACTATTGGTTGGTACCTACAACAAAGTTTTTTATTTCAAGAATAATAAATTTACAGAACACCCAATAAACAAGAAATCCAATTTTGAAAAAATTAGTTATTTCTATGAGGATGATTTAAACACACTATGGGTTATTTCCGATATTGGAATTTTTAATTATGACCATAAAACACAAAGTCTAAAAACTTATAAGCTAAATAGTAATAATCGACCAGACTTCAGAGGTTTCTATGAAGACAGCGACCATAGAATATACATTGGCTCCTATGGAAATGGACTAAGCATAATTGAAAATGAAAAAGTTTTTTCATTAAGTATTAATAATGGACTTTTTGAAAATGTTGTTTCCACCATTACCGAAGACAAAAGCGGTAATATCTGGCTTACAGGGAATAAAGGCTTAACCAGAATTTCGAAAAAGGAAGTTTTGGAAATTTTAAAAGGCAAGCAAACTATTTTAAATGCTGTTTTATATAACGAAGAAACAGATGATATTAGAACAAGCGAGTTCAACGGAGGCGGTCAGCACAATAAGTGTTGGTTAGGCGACGAAGTTTATTTGTTTCCAACTCTAAATGGATGTGTGAAAATTGATTTTGCCAAATTTAAACCCAATTTAATTCCTCCAAGAGTTCATATTGAGAATATTTTGATTGGTGATTCTCTTTTTTCTAATCAAGCAAAAATTGAAATTCCTTACAGCGAAAGCAGATTAGAAATATTATTTACCGCATTAAGTTTTGTTGCGCCAAGCAAAAATCGTTTTAAATATATGCTGGAAGGCTATGATAAGGATTGGATAAATGCACAAAATGAAAAAAATGCCTATTACAATAAACTACCTCCAGGTAATTACACTTTCAAAGTAATTGCTTGCAACAATGAAGGTGTTTGGAATGATGAAGGAGATTCGATAAAAATAACTATCAAACCTCTTTTTTATCAAAGATTAGGTTTTAAAATACTTTTAGCTTTTACGGTTATTCTATTGGTTATTTTAATTACTCTGCGAATCGTAGGCATTGTAAAAAAAAGGGATCAGGAAAAATCTGCCTTAACCGACATACTACCAGATCTAGTTTTAAATTTAGATAAAGATGGAAAATATCTAGATTTTTATGGAAATGCTACCTTATTAATTCTTCCATTTAATCAACTTAAAGGAAAATACATAAAAGACTTTTTAACAAAAGAATTAGCAGAACTTGTAATGGAAAAAATCAAAAGATCATTTGAGTTAAAAGTTCAGCAACAATTCGAGTATAATCTTGAATTGAGTGATGGAATCATTCATTATTTTGAAGGTAGAATAATAGCAAAAGGCAATAATGAAATTATTTTATTTACTCAAGACATCACTCAAAAAACACTGGCTCAGCTTAAATTAAATGATAATGAAAAGATGTTGCTTCTATCCGCTGAGAAAGAAAAAAAGTTACTAAAAAAAATAAACCAACAGCAAAAGCTTCAATTAGAAGCAATTATTAATACGGAAGAAAAAGAAAGAAAAAGAATTGCTACTGATTTACATGATGGAATTGGGCAGTTATTATCAAGCGTAAAAATTAATCTGGCGATACTTGAAGAAAAAATCAATCTACCTGAAGATGATTTGAGAATTAAACTCTTGACAAATTCAAAATCTTCTATCCTACAAATTACTGATGAGATCAGAAACATTTCTTATAATCTATTACCTCCCTCATTGGAGCAATTTGGATTAGCGTCGGCAATGGAAGAAGAGATAAAAAAATTAGATAATAACACTGAACTTAAATTTACTTTTTATCATTCATTAAATCATGAAAAATTTGAGTCGAAAATCGAAGTTGTTTTATTTCGTTCCTTTCAAGAAATTGTTAATAACATTCTTAAACATGCTAGAGCCACGGAAGTAAGTATTCAACTGCTTGGTTATGAAGATGAAATTGTTCTGATGATAGAAGACAACGGCATAGGTTTCGATTATTACGAAGCTATTCAGAAGAAAAATAGCAGCGGATTAAAAAACCTTTTTTCAAGAGTAATGTATATTAATGGAAAATTGAAAATTGATAGTAATCCTAATGCTGGCACTAGTATTATTATCACAATCAAAGTATTATCTATCTAATGGAAAAAAAAATTAATTTACTAATTGCTGATGATCATCAAACGTTGTTAGAAGGTTTAAATTTAATGCTTAAAGATGTTCCTTCTATCGAAATAGTTTCAACGGCTTCTAATGGTGTAGAGGTATTATTAAAAATGTCGTCCTATTACGTAGATGTTCTTTTGATGGATATTCAAATGCCACAAATGGATGGCTATGAAACCGCTAAAATTGTTGCTCAGAAATTCCCTGATACTAAAATACTTATATTGAGTATGCACAGTGAGAAAATATTTATTGAAAAAATGTATCAAGCTGGTGTTGCAGGTTATTTGCTGAAAAGCAGTAGCAAAAAAGATATTGTTTCTGGAATTGAAGATGTGTTTGTAGGAAAACAGCATTTTCCACCAGATGTTATGAAATCTATTTTTATGAATGAAAAAGCTCCTCCATCTTCTAGCATTGAGGTTAAGCTTACCAAGCGCGAAAATGAAATAGTTTCTCTTATCGTTTCTGGACTTAGCAATCCCGAAATTGCTCAAAAACTTTTCTTAAGTATTGAAACTGTAAAAACCCACCGAAAAAACCTTATGTTTAAGTTAAATGTGAAGAATACGGCAGGATTGGTAAAGTATGCAATCAATTTTTTAGCACTAAAAAAATCTTCCGAAGATTAAATTATCCCCCTGTTTAGGTATTTTATAAAAATGTATTGAAAAAAATCATTTTTTGCATTTTTATAAAATCCTCTTAAATTCTAAATCTCACCCTATTCAGGTATTTACAAAAAATACCCATCTATGGTCTTTAATAGTAGGTATTAGTGAAGTTAAATTTGTCTTGTCAAAATAATTGAACAAAACATAATTTAAAAAATCTCATATGTACAACCAACGCTATTCGGCTATAGAAATTAGTTCAAATGCCACCCAAAAAGAAGGAAGAATCGGAAATTTTGAAAAATCTCAAAAAATCTCAGAAATTTTTGGTTCTAATGTTTTCTCTTTACAAGCCATGAAAGAGTACTTGACAGAAAGTGCTTATTTAAGAATGGTTGCAGTAATAAAACAAAGCAGTAAAATAGATTCAGGAATGGCAGAAAATGTTGCCAAAGGTCTGAAAAAATGGGCTATGGATAATGGTGCTACTCATTATACTCATTGGTTTCAACCTCTAACAGGAACAACGGCTGAAAAACATGATGCTTTTTTCAAGCCATCATTAGATATAAATGTTCAGGGCATGGAATCACTTACTGCTTCAGAATTGGTTCAGAGAGAACCAGACGCTTCAAGTTTTCCGCATGGTGGACTCAGAGGAACATCAGCTGCAAGAGGTTATACAATTTGGGATCCTTCTTCTCCAGCATTTATTATCGAATCTGATATGGGTAAAACCTTATATATTCCTTCCATTTATATTTCTTACACCGGAGAATCTTTGGATTATAAAACTCCTTTAATGAAATCAAACGAGTTGCTAAACAAAGCTGCAACAGCGATTTGCCATTATTTTGATCAAGAAGTTAATAATGTAATTACCACTTTAGGTTGGGAGCAAGAATATTTTTTGATTGATGAAAAATTTTACAATGCAAGACCTGATTTAATTTTAACCGGACGTACCTTATTTGGTAACAAACCCGCTCGAAATCAGCAATTAGAAGATCATTATTTTGCTGCTATACCTGCACGAGTTCAAAATTTTATGGTAGATTTTGAAACTGAAGCTTTAAAACTTGGAATTCCTGTTCTTACCAGACACAACGAAGTAGCACCCGGCCAATACGAATGTGCACCAATGTTTGAAGAGTTAAACGTGGCTATTGATCATAATTTATTAGTGATGGATGTAATGAGTCGTACAGCATCAAGACATGGTTTGAAAATCTTATTTCACGAAAAACCTTTTGCAGGTGTAAATGGATCTGGAAAACACAATAATTGGAGTATGGCAACAGACAGAGGCAAAAACCTTTTAACTCCAGGCGATAATCCAGGAAAAAACTTATACTTTCTAACCTTTTTTATAAATGTAATTAAAGCATTGTACCAACATGGAGATTTGCTACGTGCCAGCATAGCCAGTGCAGAAAATGATCATCGTTTAGGGGCGAATGAAGCTCCGCCGGCAATTATTTCAATTTTTACAGGCAGCTTATTGGAAGAAATTTTAAATAACTTTAAAGCAAATGGTTTAGCTGAAATAAAAAACATCAAAGACCTTTTTGATTTAGGTGTACCGAAAATTCCTGAGGCAAAAATAGATTCCACTGATAGAAATAGAACTTCACCTTTCCCATTCACAGGAAATAAATTTGAATTTCGTGCAGTTGGAAGTTCCCAAAATTGCTCAGCTTCTATGACGGTCCTTAATACAATGGTAGCCGATCAGTTGTTTAAGTTTAAAATAGATGTTGATGCGCTAATTTCTAAAGGTTTAGCAGCAGAAGATGCTATTATTGAGGTTTTGAAAAAAGACGTTAAAGAATCTGAAAAAATAGTTTTCAATGGCGATGGATATTCCAAAGAATGGGAAAAGGAAGCTCAAAAAAGAGGTTTGTCAAATTTGAAATCAACTCCAGAAGCATTGGATGCCTTAGTTAGCAAATCTTCTGTTGATATTTTTATCAAACATAATATTCTTAATCATAGAGAACTTCATGCTAGACACGAAATTGAATTAGAGAAATACATTAAAAAATTAGAAATAGAAAGTTTATTGTACGAAGAGCTAACCAATACGTTGATTATGCCGGGCGCATATAAACATTCTCAAAAATTAATTGAAAACTATAGAGGATTAAGTGAAATGGGATTACAAAAAGCTGCCGACAAAGTAAAAGCAGAAGTAGAGATTGTAAGTAATCATATCGATGAATTGCGTGAAAATATAAAAGCAATGATAGATGTAAGAGAAAAGGCCAATTCAAAAAAAGACTCTCGATCTATTGCTGTAATTTATTCAGAAAAAGTGAGACCTTATTTTGATATTATTCGAACTCATGCAGATGCTTTAGAATTAATAGTTGATGATCAAGATTGGAATCTTCCAAAATATCGCGAAATGCTTTTTATTCGATAATCAACAAAATCTGAAAAACAAACATGAAATTAACTAATTCATCCATCAAAGAAAATAAAAGTCTAGTTTCCGAAGAGCTTGAAGATGGTTCATTCAATCTACAAGATACTGAACTGAATACTTTAGAAAACGAACTTTTCAAATTGTTTAATTCTCTGGATATAGAATCTAAAGGATTAATTCCCCTGTCAAGGTTCACCAAAGTTTTAAGTGATATGGGTATAAAGGAAAATGACCCAAGAATAAAAATAGACACTGCTAAATTAAAACGATCAGATGAAAACGGAGATTCTTATTTTCTTAGATTCAATGATTTTAAAAACATTATTAAAGAAAGCAATGGCTCTCTAATAAAAGATGCAATTCAGGGAAATTTAATCATCCCTGATTTTACAAAATTTGTTAAAGAAATCAAAGAAATATTTGATCATACCTTAACCAACGATTCTGGAAATGTGGCAACCTATATTCCTCAACTTGGCAGAGTAAATCCCAATCAATATGCAGTTTCTATTTGTACTATTGATGGTCAAAAAGCTTCTTTTGGTGATTTTGATAAGTTTTTCTGTGTGCAATCTATATCTAAACCTATTAATTATGCAATTGCACTTGAAACTTTTGGCGAAGATAAAGTACACCAGCACGTAGGTAGAGAGCCAAGTGGAATAAGTTTCAACGGTTTGGTTTTAAACGATAAAGGTTTACCACATAACCCAATGATTAATGCGGGCGCTATTATGACTTGTTCATTGATTAAACCAGAATTAGAAATCGCTGATAGGTTTGATTATGTTTTGGACAAATGGACCGAGTTGAGCGGAGGAATTCCTGCTAAGTTTAATAATTCCGTTTACCTATCCGAAAGGAAAACAGCTGATCGTAATTATGCTTTGGGATATTTTATGAAAGAAAAAAATGCTTTTCCTGAACATTCCGATCTTATAGAAACATTGGAATTTTATTTCCAATGCTGCTCAATTGAAGTAAATACCGAAGCTTTAGCCGTAACAGCTGCAAGTTTTGCCAATGCAGGAATTTGCCCGGTAACAGGTCATCAAAGTCTACGCCCAGATACTGTTAAAAATGTTTTGTCATTAATGTATTCCTGCGGGATGTATAATTTCTCTGGAGAATTTGCCTTTACTATTGGCTTGCCAGCAAAAAGCGGTGTTGGTGGTGGATTGCTTATTGTAATTCCAAACTTAATGGGTATCGCTATTTGGTCACCGCGTTTAGATAGTTATGGAAACTCAGTTAGAGGAATTGATTTTTGCAAAGAACTGGTTAGCAAATTCAATTTCCACAATTATGATAGTTTAATAAAAGGAGTTTCTACCAAAAATGATCCTCGTTTACAAAAAAATGAATCATTGATAGATGGGGTAATTAACTTATGCTGGGCTGCCAGCACTGGAGATAACTACAAAGTTCAACAATTAATTGCTAGAGGGGTAAATGTAAATGCTGCAGATTATGATGGAAGAACTGCTTTGCATTTGGCTGCATCAGAAGGTCATCAGAATGTAGTTGAATTCTTATTGCTTAAAGGTGCAAATGTGAAAGCGCAAGATCGCTGGGGCAATACTGCAATTGATGATGCAACAAGAGGAAATCATGAAACAGTAATTGAAACCATCAATAGACATCTTAATTAAAAAAAAGTATGGCAAAACATTTAAATTCAAAAATAGTCGCATTGTTTTTTTTCATTGTTCTAATTTTTCTAGGAGTTTTATCTAGCATTTATCCTGCAAACCATCCTGATGCAGTTATACAAGAAGCACAGCACGGTGATATTGCTTGGATGCTTACTGCTACCGCCCTTGTATTATTAATGACGCCTGGATTATCGCTTTTTTACGGCGGAATGGTGAAGTCCAAAAATCTTATTTCTACCATGTTGCAAAGTTTTATTGCATTAGGTATAGTAAGTATCATTTGGTTTGTGATTGGATTTAGCCTTTGTTTTGGAGAAAGTATTGGAGGATTTATAGGAAACCCTTTAAGCTTTGCTTTTTTCGATAATGTTGGCACAGCACCGCATCCAAAAATTGCCACCGCCATTCCATTTGTTTTGTTTGCTGCCTTTCAATTAAAATTTGCAATTATTACTCCAGCATTAATTACCGGATCATTTGCAGAACGAATTCGTTTTTGGAGCTATTTAATTTTTATGTGCTTGTTTACCTTATTTATATATTGCCCCATTGCTCACTGGGTATGGCATCCAGAAGGATTTCTTTTTAAACTTGGTGTTTTAGATTTTGCAGGTGGTGCAGTTATACATTTATCTGCCGGTACTGCCGCCTTAGTTGGCGCCATCGTTTTGGGTAGACGAAAAACACATATTAATAAAGAAAAGCATGTTTCTGGAAATATACCGTACATTTTATTAGGAACTGGATTACTATGGTTCGGTTGGTTTGGATTCAATGCCGGCTCATCTTTACAAGCAAATGAAGTAGCAATTAATGCCCTAATAAATACCAATATGGCTTCTGCCGCGGCAATGATTTGTTGGATATTGCTTGATGCCATCAACGATAAAAAACCATCTTCCGTTGGTGCTTGTATCGGAGCGGTTGTAGGTTTAGCCACTGTAACTCCTGCCGCAGGTTTTATTTATCCAGCTCACAGTATTATTATTGGAATTATAGGATCTATTTGTAGCTATTATGTAGTACACTGGAAAAACAAATCAGATATAGATGATACATTGGATGTATTTCCTTGTCACGGTGTTGGAGGAATTGTTGGTATGATCCTTACAGGAGTTTTTGCAAAAGAAACTGGATTAATTTATGGTCAATCAAATTTAATTTTAGTTCAGTTGCTTGCCATCGGTGTCATTGGATTGTATTCTTACATTTTAACCTATTTAATTTTAAAAGTCACAAACGCAATTACACCTCTTAGAGTAACTGAATATGAAGAAGAAATTGGTTTAGATATTAGTCAGCATGACGAATCTGTTTTTAATGAGTTGGAACAAAGCATATTTTCAAGAAGAGATACTAAAGTTTTAGCTCCAAAAAGCTTTCAAGAAGTTTAGTTTAACCGAAATAAGCATTTACCTATTTCCATTGAGATAAATTTAAAAAACAAGTTTATGTTTTAATATTTTCGCTGTTCGTTATTTATAATTTCTCATAATCCCCCTATTCCACATTTCTAATATCGAATTTCTATCCTATCATTTTAAATCCATTTCGACTATCCCTAATAAAATAATCCTCGCTGTTCCACAGTTTGAAATTTCAAAAAACAATAAAATTATTTCTATCGGATTTATAATCCTACCAAATAATATTCCGCATTACCAATATCGAAACGCAAATCATTTTTTCATAAGGGTTTGTTATATATTGTTATGGAGTATTGTTCTTTCGGTAGTTTAAGAAGTTTAATTTTAT
>JBBQYA010000086.1:0-11519 GCA_038209155.1 Sphingobacteriales bacterium
AACAACTTCTTCTTTTGGTTCAGCAACTACTTCCGCAACAGATTTAGTTTCTACATCTTCTGCTTTTGCAGTTTTTGCTTTTACTATTTCAATTGGCTTAATTTCAATTGCTTGTTCTTGCTTATTGATTGCTGGAACAATAGAAACCCAAGACTTATTATCTTGTTTTTTTCTAAATAAAACCGTTCCATCTACCAAAGCAAACAAAGTATGATCTCTTCCGATACCTACACCTTTGTCTGGGTGATGCTTGGTTCCTCTTTGTCTTACGATGATGTTACCAGCATTTGCTAATTGGCCACCGTATATTTTAATTCCTAATCTCTTACTGTGCGATTCACGACCGTTTCTGGAACTACCCGCACCTTTTTTGTGAGCCATTTTTTATAAAATTTATCAATCATCTTCAAGATGATTGGATGATTGTTAAATACTAATACCTGAAATTTGGATTTTTGTAAAAGATTGACGGTGACCGTTTTTCTTCTTATATCCTTTTCTTCTTTTCTTTTTAAAGACAATTACCTTGTCTCCTTTTAAATGTGACACGATGGTGGCAGAAACCTTGGCATTTTTTACACCAGGAGCACCTACTGTAAATTTACCTTCATTCTCTACCAACAAAACTTTGTCAAATTCAATACTAGCGCCTTCATCTCCTTGTAGCCTGTGTACAAAGATCTGCTGGTCTTTTGCAACTTTAAATTGCTGTCCTGCTATATCTACTATTGCGTACATTGTTTGTTATGGTTTTATAAAAATTTTATGAATTGCAAAAGTAAGAAAATTTCAAAATAAAACAAATGCGAAATACATTCTTTTTTTTTGATCTTAATTCGTTGGCTTACTGCTAAAAACTAAACTATAAATCCTCTTTTTACTCTTGAATTCTTTCGTCAAATTTTTATTTAAAATGGATTTAAGTGGTCAATAATTTGTTTTTTAATAATTAAAAAAAATAGTCAGCAAACAATTAATCCTCTTCTGATCAAATATTTTTCTTTATCAAAAAGAAGTCTAAGCTATTTATCAAAATTTTCTTTTCTGTTTTTTGAATTGGAAAGCGTTTTGTTAATAAACAAAACCAACTGCCCCATCCGTTCATTCAGATTGGAATTGGTAGATTTCACAGACCAAGTTACCGATTTTATTTTTCTAGTATACGCCATATGCACATTGTAGACAGCACCTTTATCTTGCCCACCATATTCCGCGTCTGCAGACTTTATGGTATCGGGCAAATCATAAAAATTAATATCTATCATTTTCCGATGAATTTCTTGCAATTCTTCCTTGCTAAGTTTTACGGTAAATTTCTTTAATGTGTCCGAAATTTCTGTTTCAAATACATACAATCCTGTTCTACTGTCAAAAGAATTATTCATATTACCTTCTGTACCATATTTATAAGTAATGTATTGGAATTCTGTAAAATTATAGGCGGCCTTACCTACCATTTGTACATAATAATAAATGCAGTAAATTAAAAAAGGTGCAAAGATGCACGTTAACAAATATATTTTTCTTGATCTATTACTCATTATACTTCTGTTAAATTATTTAGTTCAGGGTTAGCATTTTCATTAAATTCACCTTCCCATTTTGCAATTACAACGGTTGCTAAGCAATTCCCAATTACATTTACAGATGTTCTAGCCATGTCCATCAGCTCATCTATTCCCAAAATAATAAATACTGGCCATACAGGCAATCCAAATGAAGCAACCGTACCAAGTAAAATAACGAGTGATGCTCTAGGCACACCAGCAACACCTTTGCTCGTAAGCATTAAAGTGAAAACCATTAATAATTGTTGCCCAATGGTTAAATCTATACCAGCTGCTTGGGCTACAAAAATAGAGGCTAACGATAAATACAGTGTAGTTCCATCTAAATTAAAACTATATCCTGTCGGCATTACGAAAGCAACAATTTTTCTTGGAACTCCTAATTTTTCCATTGCTTCCATAGCTCTTGGTAGGGCAGCTTCTGAGCTTGTAGTAGCAAATGCAATGGAAACAGGCTCTGCAATCGCTTTCAAAAATTTTCGAACATCTAATTTGATTATTAAAGCTATTGGCAACAAAACCAAAAGTAAGAAGGCAATTAGTGCGGTGTATAGAGTTGCTAATAAATGAAAAAGATTGACTAAAATTCCTAATCCCATGTGCCCAACAGTATATGCAATAGCTGCACCCACACCTATGGGAGCAAAATACATGATGATATTGGTAAATTTAAACATCACTTCTGAGAGACTTTCAGCAGCTTTCAACATGGGTTGACGTTTCTTTTCGCTCACCATTGCCAATGCAATTCCAAATAAAATACTAAAAACTACAATTTGCAAAACTTGACCTTCAGCAATAGATTTTGCAATATTTTCTGGAAAAATATGCAGAATAATATCGTTTAAGCTCTGTGGGGCTACTATCGGCAATTCTTCTTGCACACCTATCGGAAGTTTGATTCCTACACCAGCTTTAGAAATATTAATAGCAATCAAACCAATAAACAATGCAATGGTAGTTACAATTTCAAAATACAAAATGGATTTCCAACCCATTCTACCTACCTGTTTCAAATCTGAATGACCAGCTATTCCCACTACCAAAGTTCCAAAAAGGAGTGGAGCAATGATAGTTTTTATCATCTTTAAAAATACCTTACTCAATACTTGAAGCTGAATTCCGAATGCTGGAAAATCGTTTCCAATTTCTGCTCCAACTACCATACTTATTAGTATCCAAGTAGTTAAAGTTTTTTTTCTTAAACCAAAAACTACCAACCCAGATATAGCAAGCCAACGGGCTATAAAAAACACATTGGCAGGAACTGAGAAAACTTGGAGATAATTAAACGCGCCAATGATGAACGCAAATGATAAAGTGATGAGTGTATATAAATAGGAGTTGTTAATTTTCATGAATTCATTTTACGAAGATTTCAAATGTAATTAATTTGACTTCTTTAAAATAAAAAAATAAAATGACATAAAAATACTACTGAGACTTGAGATCAAATCGTAAATAAAAAAAAATATTCAAATTCTTATTGCCTATCTAAATAAAAATAAATTCGTTTATAAATTTGGGCGTTTTAACCAGCTTTCCGCTTTATCTTTTTTGCGAGCAAATATTTTAAAAATCGAAAATTTAATGGCGCAAAAAAAGATGCCGCTCCAATCTGGAACGCTGGCAAAACATTGCAAATAAATAAGTTAATCTATGAAATTTTCAATTTATTTATGCACTTAATACTGGATGTTCAATTGCTGCCAAATATCTTTCTGCATCTAAAGCAGCCATACAGCCTGTTCCAGCTGCAGTAATTGCTTGTCTGTAAACTTTGTCTTGAGCATCTCCGCAAGCAAAAACACCAGCTATATTAGTATTAGAAGAACCTGGATTGGTTATCAAATAACCTGTCTCATCCATATCTAAATAACTTTTAAAAATTGTCGTATTTGGAGTATGACCGATTGCAACAAAAAAACCAGTTATTGCAATTTCCGATATTTCATTCGTTATATTATTTAAAAGTCTTACACCTGTTACCACTTTACCGTCACCCAAGATTTCTTGCGTTTCTGTATTGAAATGAATATGAATATTTGGTGTTGCATGAACTCTATTTATCATGGCTTTAGAAGCCTTAAATTCTCCTTTTCTAACTATCATATGTACATTCTTGCACAATTTGGCTAAATATGTTGCCTCTTCTGCTGCTGTATCTCCTGCTCCAACAATTGCCACATCTTGTCCTTTAAAGAAAAATCCATCACAAACAGCACATGCCGAAACTCCAAAACCATTATATTTATATTCAGATTCTAATCCAAGCCATTTTGCAGCGGCTCCTGTTGCGATAATTACTGTATCAGCAGTGATGATTTTATGTTCATCAACTTTTACTCTTAATGGTTTTACAGAAAAATCTACTTCAGAAACGTAGCCAAATCGAACATCAGTTCCGAATCGTTCCGCTTGTTTTTGTAAGTCGACCATCATTTCTGGACCCTGTGTTCCATTAGGATACCCAGGAAAGTTTTCTACTTCTGTTGTCAATGTTAATTGTCCACCAGGTTGAATTCCAGTATACATTACTGGTTTCATGTCTGCTCTAGCAGCATATATTGCAGCTGTGTATCCAGCCGGTCCCGATCCTATGATTAGGCATTGAAGATGTTCTATTTCTTGAGTCATATAATATTAGGTCAATTCTAAAATTACAATTTTAGTACTGAAAAGTTTGATTGTGTAAATTTTTGTAGTTTTATTTATTTTAATCTGGAAAAATAATTTCCGAACTATTTTCCAACAATAATACGATAATTACTATTTGCATAACTACCCCAAATTCCAATTCCGCCATTTATATTGGATTTAATTTTTAGAGGAGCTGAAAAAGGATTACCTGCACTAGAACCTTGTCTTTCAACAGTTTGCCAAAAATCAAAATGCTCTTTTGTAATCACTGACCACCGTAAATCAATGGTGTCTCCTTCTTGGAAATAACCATATTCGTCAAATCCGGTGCTATCATCTAGATTTCCTTTTCCTGCATTGATGGCGAAATCAAATTTCTTTCCGTTTATTAAATTATCTTCATAAACCGATTGAAAATCAGTATCATAGTTTTGCTGATTACCTAATTTGGTCATTGCGCGATAATAATTTCCTAAAACATTTGGATCGTTTAGCGTTACAAAAAGTTCATATAATCCAGGTTTATTTTCTACTTCTTTTACAAATACACTATCTAATGGAATTGGATTTAAAATGGTAGTTGTGGCTGTTATAATTTTATTATCAGCCTCTACTTTTAGATTATATGTTTTACCAATTTCTCCAAATAAAGTAAACGAAATATAAAAAGGAAAATCAGGACTTATTTGTTTTAACGTGTCTATTTTACCATCCGATTCTACTGTAACTATTGCATTATTCACAAAATAAGGAGTAAGAGTAGCGGTATCTATCACACCTATAAAAGGTAAATTTCTAGATAAAATAACAGACAATTGTCTACCTTGTTCTACAATTCCTTCTACTACTATTTGTTGTTCAGATTGAATAATATCCAATGAAATATCTCTCTCGCAACTACTAATTGCAAAAGTTAAAGTGAGTAAAATAAAGTATTCTCGAATTTTCATTTATTAAAATTTATAATTCCAAGTTACTGCCGGAATGATTGGAAAAATGGATACTTGCCGTGCTTTGGTAGTTAAATTACCTTCTTCTAAGCTACCTTCTTGTGAGAAATAAATTAGATATTGATTATATCTATTGTATACATTATAAAAAGAAAAATTCCAGCTAGATTCTCTAGTGGCAGTTTTTTTACTATAATAGGTAGCAGAAATATCTAAGCGGTGATAAGGTGTTAGCCTATATTTATTTCTATAATCATTTTCAAAATAAAATGAAGGTGTATTACCAACAAAAAAGTATCCGGCAGGTAATGAAAATGCAGACCCTGATCCAAATACAAATATACTTCCGAAAGTCCATTTTTTACTTAATTCATATTGCAAAACAACAGATAAATCATGTCTACGGTCATATTTAGCATAGAAAGATTTACCTTCTTGCAAATCATCAAACTGGCGAGTAGTGTAGGAAAGAGTATAACCAACCCAGCCATTGAATTTACCTGTTCGCTTTTTTAGAAAAAATTCAATTCCATACGATTCACCTTTTCCAAAAACAAATTCATTTTCAATATTATTGTTAAATCCAAAAGTTGCACCTTCTTCAAATTCAATTTGGTTTTGCAATGATTTATAATAAACTTCTACGGAACTTTCAAACAAATCTTTTAAAAAATTTCTAAAATATCCTACAGCATATAAAGTACTTTTTTGAGGTTTTACTAATTGCGAACTAGGCACCCAAATATCTGTAGGTAAGGTACTTCCGGTAGTAGAAGCCAAATTCAAATATTGAAAGGTTCTCGTAAAAGATCCCTTAATAGACGAAAATTCATTAAGCTGATAACGTGCCGTAAATCTTGGTTCTGGTGCATGGTAGAATGCAATATTTTTTCCAGGTTTATAGCTAATTGTATCTGAAATTTCTCCATTTATATTTTCTACAAATCGATCATATGGGCCTATTTGTTGAAAAGCAGAATAACGAATTCCAGCGTTAAATTTTATTCTTTTGTTCAATTCAAAATCATCTTGAATATAAATGGCAGCTTCATTTGCGTACTGCTTATTTATTTTTTCAGGAGAAAAATCTACATCTCCAGAAGAACCTGTTGCAGTACTAGGAGTGAAAACGTGAAAAATATAATTTAATCCAAATTTAATTTGATTTCTACTATTTGGAAAATATTCAAAATCTGCCTTTAAATTATAATCTCTTACACCGCTAAAAAGTTTAAAATCAAAATTATTTTGTCCAGCATTAAAACTAAAATTATAATCGCTAAAAAGAGCTGTCGTATTAAGAAACAACTTATTATTAAACAAATGATTCCAACGAAAAGTAGCTGTTGTATTACCCCAAGGAAAGGTAAAATCAAAATTCTCCCCTTTGAACGTGAATTTATCTCGACCAAAATACCCGCTTAAATAAATACGATCTTTCTCAGAAAATTGATAATTTAATTTGGTATTTAGATCATAAAAAAAATATCCGGATCCAGCAAAATTGGATTCTGGATTTACAAATGGCTTTGTTAAAATATCGATATACGTTCTTCTTCCTGATAACATGAAAGAACTTTTTCCTTTTTGTATCGGACCTTCTAACGTTAATCTAGAAGCGATTAATCCTACACCACCAGTTGCGGTGAACCGCTCACTATTTCCTTCTTTCATATTTATATTTACAACAGAAGAAAGACGACCACCATATTCTGCGGGCATACCACCTTTTATGATAGTTGCATTATTTAAGGCATCTGAATTAAAAATTGAAAAAAAACCAAATAAATGCCCTGGATTATACACAACTGCATCATCCAATAAAACTAAATTCTGGTCGGGGCCGCCGCCTCGTACGTAGAAACCACTGTTTCCTTCTCCTGCAGATTGTATTCCAGGTAGTAATTGTAATGTTTTTAATATATCCACTTCGCCCATAAATACGGGAAGGGTTTTTATTTTATCAATAGACAAAGAAATAGTACCCATTTCCGATTTGCGGGTGTTATCATTACTTCTTTCTGCAGTTATAACAACTTCTTTTTGTTCAATATTTAGTGTCTGTAATTTATAATTTAAACGAACGTCTTTTGTTAAATCTATGGTATCTTTTTGGGTTTGATATCCTAAATAGGTTGCAGTAACTACATATTTACCGGGATTTACCGTGATAGAATAAAAACCAAATTCATTTGCTGTTGATCCTTTATTAATTTCAATTAAAACAATTCCTGCTCCGAATAGTGCTTCTCCCGTATTTTTATCTTTTACGAAACCACTAATGGTAACTTTTGAATTTGCCTGACCTGAAACTGTTTTATTAATTAATAAAATGAATAGAATAAGAATAAAAGAAAATCTCATTAGTATTAATTTCTTATCAAAAATTTTGTAGATCTTACTTCTTGGTCAGATTTTAATTGAAGAAAATATAAACCATTAACCATTAATTTAGTTGGAATAAAATTTTCAATCGTTTGAATACCAGGTTGAGAAGATTTCATTTCTTTTTTCTGAATTGTTTTCCCCAATAAATCAATAATGGAAAGAGAGTAATTTTCAGCTTTCGTGGAAAAGAATTCAATCCTATTATTTTCTGTTAAAGGATTTGGATAAATTTTAATTTTTTGTTTTTCATTTTCTGATATCGTTTTAACTCCAAGAGTTGTCATTGCTAAATTAAAATTTGGAATTCCATATCCCAACTCGAAATTCGGTGCTGAGTAAATACTTGAGGACTTTTGAATAGCATCCATTAATTGAAAATTAGAGGAATTTGGAGAAGATTGTAATAAACAAGCACTCATTCCTGCTATTACTGGTGAAGAAAAGGAGGTACCATTGGAGCCACCATAACCACCACTTGAATAGGCTACAAAAGTATTAACACCTAAAGCAGAAACATTAGGTTTTAATCCTCCGATTGAAGTAGGTCCTCTTGAACTAAAATTGGAAACAGCACCTGTAATATCATTTGCACCAATTGAAAATACTTTATCTCCATCTGCCGGAGCTCCAATATAAAACCAAGGATCATTCCCAGAATTACCTGCACTATTACAAACCAAAATTCCTTTACTGGCCGCAATATTCGCAGCTCTAGTTACTGGAGTAGTATTTCCATTAAGATCTGCACGAACATGATTTTGAGATGTGGCATCAAATTCTGTATATCCTAAACTGGAATTAATAATATCAGCACCTACACTATCTGCAAATTCTGCTCCAGCAGCCCAATTATATTCCTCTACTAAATATTCTGAGGGTGCATCTTCTGTTCTTAATAAATAGTAACTTGCTTGAGGTGCAGTTCCAATAATGGTTCCAGCTACATTTCCACCCATGGTTGACAATACATTGGTGCCATGATTGTCATCGTCTTCTACATTAATTTCATTGTTTACAAAGTCGTAGGTTCCAAGTATTCTATTAGTTAAACGTAGACTATCAAAAACTGGAAGGGTAGACCAACCTGTAAAACCTGCATCTAAAACGGCAATAATAATTCCTTTTCCGGTAAATCCTAAATCATGGAGTGGTATTCCATTAATTTGATTTATCTGATCAAAAGCTCCACCATAATTAAGTGATGCTGATTTATTTTCATTTGGTCTATTGTTTTCTTTTGGAAATTTATTAGAAAGTTTTTGAGTTCTTAAATTCTGCCCGATTACTTTGGTTACTGCACTTACAAAGCTTAAATTTTCAATAGCAGTAATATTTGATGGATCTGAAATGCTAATAATGGCAGAGTTAAACCATTTAGATTTATTAATAATAATTCCACCAGCATTTTTAATGGCTAATAAATAAGAAGGATTTACTGGAATATCTGTACTATCTATTAAAATACTTTGTTTAGTTCTTCTTAAAATTGATTTTTGAGAAAGATAATTTTGTGGATTAGCAAAGGAAAATGGGCTGTTGTTTTTATCAGAAAATTGAACTAAATATTTATCTTGAATTTGTGCGTTTGCATAAGATAAAATAGAAAAAAATAAAATAATTGATAAGTACTTTTTCATAATTATTTTGTTAATATTTTTTTATGGTCGTTATTACTTTTGTTCCATTTGGGAAAGCACCGATAGAATCTTTAACCAAATCTGTTAATTCTATTTTTATTAAGCCAACATTTTTTGCATAGAATTCATTTGCGCTTGTTTCTCTTATAAGATTTATAGTATCTACTTGCAATACATTTATTACTGAATCAAACTGAAATTGGTTGACCAGCATCGGTTGGTCAACTTGAATATATTCATAATCCTGATTGGTAGATCCATTGAAAAAACTACCAGAGTCCCATTTTTTATTTAGTAAAACTGGAAAAACTAATTTTACGAAAGTTAAATTATCTTCTGTTTGAAGCACTGCTTCTTTTGTTTTTTTTACTGTGTAGATTTTCAACAATTTCCATGAATTGATACTTTGATTTCGTCTATATCTGTTTACAAAATAAGTTTCATTCTCAAAAGAAACTACAGAATCTTTAAATTGATATCGAATAGTATCTATGCTTCCGTTTTGCGAGAAATTACTGTAAACCAGTGAATCAACGTTGTATTGTATAGATTTACCAATAAATAATGGAAAATAATTGGTTTTGAAATCTAGGCTTGGTTTATTGGTAATTTTATCTTCACAACTAGAAATAATTAAAACTAAAACTAAAAAAATAAATAATTTTAATTTCATAAAGCTAAATTTTGTCTAGAAATGATACCTCCACCCAACAAATCATTTCCTTCATAAAAAACAGCAGATTGGCCAGGTGCTACAGCAGAAACCATGTGGTCAAAATGAACATACATTTTTTGATCACGTTCTATAATTTTACTATTACTACCTGCATCTTTGTATCTAATTTTTGTAATTGCTTCCATTTCATTGGGTATAGATGCATATTTCACTAAATTCAAACCTCCAACAGTTGCTTCGTTTTTCAATAATTCAGTTGCTTTACCTAAAACCACCTCATTTGTTTCTGATTTAATTTCTAAAACAAATAATGGCTCTCCAATGGCTATATCTAATCCTCTTCTTTGACCGACAGTGTAAAAAGGATACCCTTTATGTTTTCCAATGATAGAACCATCAGAATAAACAAAATTTCCACCATCCACACGAGCTTCCAAATCTGGTACCCGATGCTTAAGAAAAGAGCGATAATTATTTTCTGGAACAAAACATATTTCATAGCTCTCGCTTTTTGCAGCTAGTTCTTTTTGGTTCATATCAATAGCCATTTGCCTAATTTCTGATTTATGAAATTGACCTAAAGGATATTTAGTTCTGCTAAAATTCTTTTGAGAAACTCCCCAAAGCACATAGGATTGATCTTTGTGTTCATCTTTACCTTTTGAAACTACAAAACGATTATTTTCTTCTCTAATGTTTGCATAATGACCTGTTGCAATATGTTCACAATCAAGCATATCTGCTCTTTTCAATAAAGCCTCCCATTTAATATGAGTATTACAAAGCACACAAGGATTTGGGGTTCTACCAGCAAGATATTCCTCTACAAAATTGTCGATTACAAAGTTTCCAAACTCCTCTCTAATATCTAAAATCATGTGAGGAAAATCATGTTCAACCGCTAAAGCTCTTGCATCATTTATGGAATCAAGGCTACAGCAACCAGTTTCTTTGCTATTGGTGCCTGTAGAAGCATAATCCCAAGTTTTCATCGTCATTCCGATCACATCATATCCTTGCTCTTTTAACAAAACAGCTGCTACTGAACTATCTACTCCACCACTCATAGCAACCAATATTTTACCGTGTTTACTCATTTAATCTTAAAATTATGCGTAAAGATAGATAAAGCATTTTAGGATTTATTTCCTAATCCTTCATTCTTTCATTTAAAACACAAATTAAAATTAAAAGTTTAATTTGGTTTGAATACAGATTTATTGAATTTAACAACACTGTTTTAGACTAATTAAATTAATTAAAGATTTATAAATCACTTAATCATGAAATATATCCTTGATCTTCTGGTGTCAAAGGTTTCATGGTAGGATTTTGAATGGAAGTATCTACCTTCTTTTTCTGGTAAATTAATCTTGCGATAATAAAACCGATAATTATACCAATTATGAGAAATAATACGAGCAGTAGATTTTTTGCCATTGTCACATCTCCCAAAAGAAGATTAATATCTACAGGCTCATTATTTGTCATAAAAACTGCTGTGGAAAATACCGATAAAATAATCAGAACTATGCTTTTAAAACTCATAATGTTTAGATTAATAAGTAAATGTTATTCTTTAATTAAAATCAAATGTGCTTTAATTTTTTGTTAATATTTTGATTAAAAAATCTATGATCTGCAATGACCTAAAATAAAG
>JBBQYA010000087.1:0-11500 GCA_038209155.1 Sphingobacteriales bacterium
ATTTGGAAATTCAGATAATTTTTCTTCTTTTTTAGACAGTGCGAATAAATTTAGAGGAATCATATCTGGAACTTCACTAAGTTTTAACTCTAGTTCAAATAAAGGATTTCTATATAATTTTGACATAGGTTCTTTCTCATCAGAAAGTACATGTAGTGTCCCAATTAATTTTGAAGTTAAAAATCTGCTTTTTAATGAGGCTGAAATACAAATCTCTGTTACGAACAGAAATCCTGTTGTTGTAAATTCAACTGGAATTATAAAAGATTTATCTGTCTTACAGTTTGAATATTGCAGGTCTGAAATTCCTATTATTGACACCACCGATGTTCCCATTATTGATACTGTTTTTATTCCAATATTTGATACCGTTATTCTAAACGGTGTTCAATATTTTAATGTAGATCCAAATCCAGCGAGCTCGGAAATAACCCTGTCTTTCAACCTCACTCGTGATAATACCAAAGTGAGATTGGCTATTTATAATATTATTGGTCAAAAAATTATAGATATAATTGATAATCAAATTTTAAGTGGCAATCAAAAAATAAAACTAGAGGATCTAAGATTACCTAACGGAGT
The DNA here is from genome assembly GCA_038209155.1 of Sphingobacteriales bacterium. Lineage (GTDB taxonomy): Bacteria > Bacteroidota > Bacteroidia > Sphingobacteriales > Sphingobacteriaceae > JBBQYA01. The sequence goes on from JBBQYA010000087.1 coordinate 583, forward strand.
TTATACGGCGGTTTTAATTAGGAACGGAGGTTTGGCTGCTAAAAAATTATTGATTTTAGAAAAGTAAATGATGTAACGTCAAAGTCTTAAATGCAAAGAACGCAGAGTTAAAACGCCAAGAGTACAATGAATAAAAGCTAATAGCGAAAAGTTTTCTTTTACTTCTTCTGTTTGTGAATTGTAGAGCAAAGTTCTTTTCTAGCTCTAATCCCAAAAACCAATACACACAAAAAAACCCGCTCTGTCTAGAGCGGGTTTTTTTTTATATATCCTCTTCTTTTTTCTTCCTTTTTGGTTTTGGTGATTTTAAAACTTTTACTGTTATTTCTGTTTTTTCTTTATCAAAATCCACTTCCAAAATATCGCCTTCAACTAATTCTGCTTTAAGAATTTCTTCTGCAATTGGATCTTCCAATAGTTTCTGAATTGCTCGATTAAGTGGTCTTGCTCCAAAGTTTGGATCAAAACCTTTTTCAGCAATATGCTTTTTGGCTTCGTCTGTAAGTTTAATTTCGTAACCTAAAGTTTCAATTCTTCCAAAAAGTTGTTTTAGTTCAATATCAATGATCTTGAAAATATTTTCTTGTGTTAAAGAATTAAATACAACAACATCATCAATTCTGTTCAAAAACTCTGGAGAGAATGCTCTTTTCAACGCATTTTCAATTACTCCTCTTGAATAGTTATCTACATTTTCTGCTTTGGTGGTTGTAGTAAATCCTACTCCTTGTCCAAAATCTTTTAATTGTCGAGAACCGATATTAGAAGTCATAATCACTATCGTATTTCTAAAATCTACTTTTCTACCTAAACTATCTGTCAATATTCCTTCATCCAATACTTGCAATAGTATGTTAAATACATCAGGGTGAGCTTTTTCAATTTCATCCAAAAGAATAACTGAATACGGTTTACGTCTAACTTTCTCTGTCAACTGTCCACCTTCTTCATATCCAACATATCCTGGAGGCGCACCGACTAATCTAGAAACTGCAAACTTTTCCATGTACTCACTCATATCTATTCTAATCAAAGAATCTTGAGTGCTGAACATATATTGAGCAAGAACTTTTGCTAATTCTGTTTTTCCTACACCTGTTGGGCCTAAGAAAATGAATGATCCAATTGGTTTACGTGGATCTTTCAGTCCAGCTCTGGTTCTTTGTATTGCTTTTGAAAGTTTTTTAATCGCTTCATCTTGGCCAATCACTTTTCCTTTCAATTCCTCTGCCATGCCAAGCAATTTATTTCCATCTGCTTTTCCAATTCTATTCACTGGAATACCGGTCATCATAGAAACCACATCCGCCACATTATCATCTGTTACTGTGAAACGTTTTGTTTTAGTTTCTGCTTCCCATTCAGCTTTTGCAGTTTCTAATTCTTCTAAAAGATGCTTTTCAGTATCTCTTAGTTTGGCTGCTTCTTCGTATTTCTGACTGCGAACCACTCTGTTTTTCTCAAGCTTTATTTCCTCTATCTTTTGTTCTACATCAATGATATTTTGCGGAACATGAATATTAGTAATATGAACACGAGAACCTGCCTCGTCCATAGCATCAATAGCTTTGTCTGGTAAGAAACGGTCACTTATATATCTGGCCGTTAAGGTTACACAAGCTTCAATAGCTTCGGGAGTGTATACTACATTATGATGATCTTCGTACTTTTCTTTAATTCTGGTAAGAATTTCTATAGTTTCTTCTGGAGTGGCAGGTTCTACCAATACTTTTTGAAAACGTCTATCTAAAGCTCCGTCTTTTTCTATGAATTGTCTGTATTCATCTAAAGTGGTAGCACCAATACATTGAATTTCTCCTCTGGCTAATGCAGGTTTGAACATATTGGATGCATCTAAAGATCCAGAAGCTCCACCAGCACCAACTATTGTATGAATTTCATCAATAAAAAGAATTACATCTGGAGATTTTTCCAACTCATTCATTACCGCTTTCATTCGCTCTTCAAACTGGCCACGATATTTTGTGCCGGCAACTAAAGATGCAAGATCCAAGGTAACTACTCTTTTATTAAACAGAACTCTAGAAACTTTTCTTTGAACAATTCTTAGCGCAAGTCCTTCTGCGATAGCAGATTTTCCAACTCCAGGCTCTCCAATTAAAATCGGATTATTCTTTTTTCTTCTGCTTAATATTTGACTTACTCGCTCTATTTCTTTTTCACGACCTACAATAGGATCTAGTTTTCCATCTTCAGCGGCACGAGTTAAATCTCTTCCGAAATTATCTAAAACAGGTGTTTTGGATTTGATATCTCCTGGCTTTTTAGCTGCTGAAAAATTTTCTTCTTCCTTGTACCCATCTTCATCTGGTGTGTTTTGAGGTGCTTCACTTCTAATTCCAGATTTTGAACTTTCTATTTCTGCTTTGAAAGAATCGTATCCAATTCTATAATGACCCAAAATTTGGGATGCAATATTATCCTCATCTCTCAAAATAGAAAGTAATAAATGCTCCGTACCAATTACGTCACTTTTGAATATTTTTGCTTCTAAGTATGTGATTTTCAACACTTTTTCTGCTTGTTTGGTCAAAGGAATATTTCCTAGATTCACAGTTGTGCTAGTTGTTCCTTTCACGGCATCCTCCACGGAACGGCGTACTTTAGCTGTATCAACTCCTAATGATTTTAGAATTTTTATAGCAATGCCATCCCCTTCTCGTATTAGGCCCAACAGCAAATGTTCGGTGCCTATGTAATCATGCCCAAGTCGAAGAGCTTCTTCCCGACTATAGGATATTACATCTTTTACTCTCGGCGAAAATTTAGCTTCCATTATTTATTGTTGATTTATAAAGATTAAAACGATAAAAAAGAAATAAAGTTCTTAGTAATCGAATGTATTAAAATGTTTGTCTTTTACAAAAGTTGACTTTATGGGTCTTTCAATTATTACGCCACGTGAAATACATTGGTTTTCTGTTTAAATTTATACACAAGACTATGAGAAATGCGCGACAAGCTTTCCGATTTTTTTCCAACAAAGGTTAGGAAACCCATCATTAATGACAAAATATCCGTTTTTGCTTTTCTTAAATTTAAATAAATAAAAAAATAAGATCGGTTTGTTTTCATTTTTAAAATTACAATTAACAAATTATTAATCTATTACCAATAATTTAAAATAAACTTTAGTTATAATAATTAAAAAAAATGACGGCTTAGGTTAAATTAGACTATGAATTTATGTGGAAAGCAGATCATCTTTTGATTGAATATAGTATAAAAATGCATCGGATGGAAAATGAAATTCTCAAAATCTGTACGACAAAAAATATAACTTTGAAATTCTTCAATCCAAATCAAATATGAAAAAAATATGTTTTTTAATAATGATGACAATATCTGCGCAAGTATTTGCACAAAAAATGACTGAAACAAAATTAATGTACCCAGAAACTAAAAAAGGAACTCAAATAGACAGCTATTTTGGAACTCAGGTAGAAGATCCTTACAGATGGTTGGAAGATGATAGATCAGAAGAAACTGGAGAATGGGTAAAAAAAGAAAACGAATTGACTTTTAGTTATTTAGATGCAATTCCATATAGAAATACCATTCAAAATAGAATTCAAGAATTAATTAATTATACCAAAATATCTGCTCCAACCAGACATGGAGAATATGTTTATTATTATAAAAATGATGGTTTGCAAAATCAATCTTTATTATACAGAAAAGACGGAACTGGAAAAGAAGAAATTTTTCTTGATCCAAATAAATTTTCAAAAGATGCAACTACATCTTTGGACGGTGTAAGTTTCACAAATGATGGCTCTTTGGTCGCTTATTCGATTTCAGAAGCAGGTAGCGATTGGAGAAAAGTGATTTTGATGAATGCCAAAACAAAAACAATTTTAGAAGATACCTTAATAGATTTAAAATTCAGTGGATTGGCTTGGGTTGGAAATAAAGGACTTTATTATTCTAGTTATGATAAGCCAAAAGGAAGTCAATTAAGTGAAATTACAGATCAACACAAAGTATATTATCATGAATTAGGAACAAAACAAGCAAGCGATAAAGTAATATTTGGGGAATTGCAAAAGCGTAGATATACTGGGGCTGGAGTTTCAGAAGATGATCGATATGTGTATTTATCAGCAGCAAACTCTACTTCGGGAGGTGAATTGTATATGCTGGATTTACAAAATCCTGAAAAAGGATTGGTAACTGTAGTTGATAATATGAATTCTGATAATGATGTGCTAGATAATGAAGGATCTAGAATTATTTTGATTACAAATCTGAATGCAAAAAATCAAAAAATAGTATCTTTTGATGCGAATAATCCAAGTCCAAGCAATTGGAAAGATTTAATTCCAGAAACTGATCAATCTCTAACGGCAAGCACTGGAGCAGGTTTTATTTTTGCAAATTATTTAAAAGATGCAGTTTCAGTAATTAAGCAATATGACTACGCTGGAAAACTGATTAGAGAAATAAAATTACCAGGAATTGGAACTGCTAGCGGCTTTTCGGGCAAGAAAAAAGATAAGGAAATCTATTTCACCTTTACTAATTATATAACTCCTCCAACTATTTATTCCTTAAATCCAGCAACTGGGAAAACTACTATTTACATTCAACCAAAAGTGGCTTTTAATCCTTCTGAATATGAATCGAAGCAAGTTTTTTATACTTCAAAAGATGGTTCAAAAGTTCCAATGATTATCACTTACAAAAAAGGAATTGCATTAAATGGAAAAAATCCAACTGTACTTTATGGATATGGTGGATTTAACGTAAGCCTTACACCTGCTTTTTCTGTTTCTAATTTAGTGTGGATGGAAAACGGCGGTGTATATGCTGTAGCCAATTTAAGAGGTGGTGGAGAATATGGAAAAAAATGGCATAATGCTGGTATCAAAATGCAAAAGCAAAATGTTTTTGATGATTTTACAGCAGCAGCCGAATATCTTCAAAAAGAAAAATATTGTACATCACAATATCTAGCTGTAAAAGGTGGATCTAATGGTGGATTATTGGTAGGAGCAGTTTTAACGCAAAGACCCGATTTATTTCAGGTGGCACTTCCAGCAGTTGGAGTGCTGGATATGTTGAGATATAATGCGTTCACAGCAGGAGCAGGTTGGTCTTACGATTATGGAACTGCTCAAGATTCCAAAGAAATGTTTGATTATTTGAAAGCATACTCCCCAATTCACAATGTAAAAGTTGGAACAAAATACCCAGCTACAATGATTACAACTGGCGATCATGATGATAGAGTAGTTCCAGCACATAGTTTTAAGTTTGCTGCCGAATTGCAAGATAAACAAGCCGGACCAGCGCCAATGCTTATAAGAATTGAAGTAAATGCGGGACATGGAGCAGGTAAACCATTGTCAAAAGTTATTGCTGAAAGCGCAGACACTCAAGCTTTTACTTTATGGAATATGGGTTTCAAATCTTTGCCAAATAAAAAATAAATTTTGTTTTTTGATCAAAAGTTGATCAGATGGTGTAAGCAATAGTTAATTTTTAACAAAAAAAGGATTTTTAGTTTTAAAAAACAGTTGAATAATTCAAGAGCAAATTGATGATTGAGAAAGACAAAGATCCCTTACATATTGCAATTTGGGGATCTCATTTTTCTTGGGATGGCGGTATCGATTTTTTGATTTATTTAATGAATGGTCTGAACCATATAAAAGAGGAGAACGAAATTTCACTTTTTTTAATTCTGCCAAATGATTTTGTAAGTGAATTAAAATACTTTTTGATCAACAGTAAAAATGCCGTTTCTAAAAAACAAATTCCTGTTTTTAAAAAGTCGAATGTAAATAAACGAATCCTTTCTGCTGTTGTAAATTCTGGAATTAAAGTTCAAACTATTTATTACAACTACACTGAAAAAGATTTAATTCAGAAATTAAAATCAATAAATTGTTCCGTTTTACTGCCCGTAGTATTTGCATTGAATAAGAAATTTCCTTTTCCTTGGATTGGCTATATTCCCGATTTACAACATATTACACTACCTCATTTTTTTTCGGATGTAGAAATTAAATTTAGAGATTCACGGTATAAAACTTTATTGCAAAATGCGAAATCTATTATAGTTAATGCAAAATCGGTAAAAAATGAATTAGCAGTTTCTTATGGCAAAACAGAAAACATTTTTAATCTTTCTTTTTTGCCTCCTTCAATTAATTATAACAATGAAGAAGAAATTACTAAATCATTAAAAGAAAAATATAATCTTCAAAATCCTTACTTTATTATTTGTAATCAATTTTGGAAACATAAAGATCATCTTACTGCTTTCAAAGCATTTAATTTACTCATAAAAGATGTTGAGTTTGCTGATTTAAAATTGGTATGCACAGGCAAAATGGAAGATGAGCGTTTTCCAGAATATATCAAAGAATTAAAAGATTTTATCCGAACAGAACAACTCGAAAATTCTATTATTCTTTTGGGGTTTATTCCCAAACAAGATCAAAATTTTTTGATGAAGAATTCTGTGGCACTTATCCAACCCACACTTTTTGAAGGTGGGCCAGGAGGAGGCGCAGTTTATTCTGCTATTTCGTTAGGCATTCGTAGTTTAGTTTCTGATATTGACGTAAATGCAGAAATAGAGAATAATTTAATTACCTTTTTTGAAGTTGGAAACATGGTAAATTTAAAAAAGAAAATGCAGGAAGTTCTAAATACCCCATTTAACGTATCTGATTACTCTATTTTAGAAGAAGAAGGAAATTCGAGAAGCCAACAATTAGGAAAAGAATTAATGAAAATCATTGAAACCACCATTAAAGAATTTAAAAATTGAAACCTTTAATTTCAATCATAACAGTTGTTTTCAATAATGTAAAACATATAGAAAGAACATTAAAATCTGTTTTTAACCAGACTTTTGAGTCCATTGAATTCATTATTATCGATGGAAAAAGCACTGACGGCACCTTCGAAATCATTCAAAAATATTCGGATCAAATTCAGATTTTAATTTCTGAAAAAGATAAAGGAATATACGATGCCATGAATAAAGGGTTGGCAAATGCAAAAGGCGATTATGTTTATTTTTTGAATTCTGGCGACGAATTATTTGATAAAGACACGCTTAAAAATGTATTTGAAAATGCAAAATCAGAAGATGTTTTCTATGGTGATGCACAAATAATTGATGAAAACGAACGAATAATTGGATGGAGAGAACATAGGCCACCAGAAAAATTAGATTGGAAAAGTTTTCAAAAAGGAATGCTTGTTTGCCACCAAAGCATTTTTATTAAAAGATCTTTAGTTGTAGATTATGATACTCATTATCAAATAAGTGCAGATATTGATTGGGTAATAAAGGCATTAAAAAAATCGACTATAATTGTAAATACCCACCTTCCTATTTGTAAATATTTGGCTGGTGGATTATCGATTATAAATGAAAAAAAATCTTGGAAAGAACGATTTTCCATCATGCAAAAGCATTATGGATTAATCCCCACTATTTTTAATCATATTTATATTCTAATGAGAGCTGCTAAACGGAAACTGAATTTTCTTTTTTTGAATTTTTAAATTCAAAGTAAATGGCAGCAAATAAAAGTAGAACTGTCAAAATAGAAGCAACTAATGAAATTTTCTCGCCTAAATAATAGGATTTTGGTTCAAATTTAAATCTGATTTCATTTTTGCCTGCCGGTAATGTTAATCCTCGCAAAACATAATTTGTTCTAATAATGGTAGCTGGCTTTTCATTTATATATGCATTCCAACCATTTGGATAATAAATTTCAGAAAAGACAGCAAAACCTCCACTTTTAGAATCTGATTGATATTTTAATTCCATAGGCGAATAAGAAGTTAATTGAATCACCGCAGTAGAATCTGCACCAGAAGGCAAAGTTCCTACTTCTGCTTTATACCTCGTATCCACAAATGCTTTTTGTTTTGGTTCGAACTTGGTGAGCGAATTCATTTCTGAATCTGCATTTGCCACAAAATCTACTTCATTCACAAACCAAGCATTGCCCATAGCACCTGGGTTCTGTTGCACATAATCCTGATTCGTTTTTTGATCTTTATTAATAAAATATTTAGTGTTCAACATATTGAAAACCGACATATTTCCTTTGCTAATCTGGTTTTCAACTAGCTCCTGATACTTTTTTAATTTTGCTGCATGGTAACCACCTATCATTTTATGGTAATAAGAACCACTTGAACTATTAAAAGTATTTACACTTGCATCATATACTCTGTAATTTGGATCTTTGTCCAAAAGTATTTGTTGATCTACTGCACGAGCATCAAACTGGGTTCTTGCTTTACTTTTATTTACAAAAGCATTATCATTTAAATAACGTTTGTTTACCCCCCACATATCTACCAAAACTAGCGCTGCCAAAGCTATAAGGGCATAATTTGAAACTATCTTTTTTTCTATAAATGCCCAAATCAAACCAGCAGAAAGTAAAATGAAAACCAAAGATCGGATAGCATCCATTCTAGCCATAGATTCTCTATCAGCTTCTAAAGCAGGAACTAACCATTTTTGAACATCTTCAGGAAATTGTTTATCACCAGGGCTTACAAAATCAAGAAAAGCACCAGGCATTACGATAAATAATAAAAGTAGACCTCCAACTATTCCCAAAGAATATTTCAAATATTTAAGCACATCTGCTTTTAAAATATCTCCATTTATAATTTTTCGTAAAGCTAAAACTCCTAAAAGCGGAACAGTAATTCCTGTTACAATCAGAATAGATTCTACAGCTCTAAACTTGCTGTATAAAGGGAAATAGTCGAAAAACAAATCTGAAAAAGATTGGAAATTCTTACCCCAGCATAACATTATGGTAAGAACAGTAGCTGTAACGAGCCACCATTTGGTAGGACCTTTGACCAAAAAACAGCCTAAAACAAATAGAAAACAAATGATAGATCCAAAATAAACCGGTCCAGAAGTGAAAGGTTTACTTCCCCAATAAGTTGGCATTGATTTTAAATTATCGATCGGTACACCTTTAGCTTTAAATTCTTTGGCTACTTCTGAATTTTTTCCTAATTCATGATTGGACGAACCTCCATAAGCGTCAGGTATTAAAAAAGTGATGGATTCCATAATGCCTTGACTCCATTGGTAAGCATATTCTTTAGAAACTCCAGATTCTGGATCTCCAACAGCTTTATTGATTGTGAGTTCCGATTTTCCACGAATAGTTTGTTCACCATATTCATAGGTAACCCAAAGGTTAGAAATATTGGTAAACACTCCTAAAATTGCAGCTGCAGAAACAATAGCTGTAGCCTTAAAAAAATTAGGTATGGTTTTACTTTTTATTGCTTTTACCAATTCAAAAATGCCGAAAATAAAGAGTGCGAACAGAAAATAATAAGTCATTTGCACGTGGTTGGCTCTGATTTCAAAAGCTACAAATAATGTAGTAATTGATGCTCCAAGCCAATACTTACCTTTGTAAACTAGCAAAATACCTGCAAACATGGGAACCAAATAAGCGATAGCTGCAACTTTATTCACGTGGCCTGCTTCTATGATTACAAAATTATAAGAGGAAAACGCAATAGCGATACTACCAATAATTGCAATCCAATTATTGTATTTTAAAAGTCTGAAAAACAAATAAGAAGTTAATAATAAGAGCAAAATTAATCTAGCTGGATTCTCAAAAGTTTTATAAAAAATACCTTGAATCTGCCCAGCAATACTATTTGGATAAGGTGTCCAGATTTGATAAGAGGGCATTCCTCCAAACATTACATTGGTCCAGAGTGCAGGTTCTCCAGTTTTTTTCAAATAATCTTGAACCTCTTTCTGTGTGCCCATAGCTTGCACTACATCTGATTGAATGATCACTTTTCCTTGGAGAAGTGGGCTGCAATAAATAAATGTTATGACAATGAAAAAAAGAATAGTTAATAATACTGGGTAGTTTTTCTTGAACCAATTGTTCATAATTAGGTATTTGAGATTAAATATTGATCTCAAAGATAGAAAGAACGAGCAGATGTAAAACTATTTTACGTCTTCGTATTCTACAAAATCACCAGATGATTTATCGGTTTGATTTTTTTTGTGTGGAACAAAGTTTACTTCTATGGTCCCTTCGGGTTTTGGTTCTTCTGCATTGTTGGGAAATCCTTGTCTACGGAAAGAATCTTGAAGGTTTTGCGAAGCCTTTTTTACCATAAAAGTGAGAATAAATGGCATAAAAATTCTAAAAAGCAATCGCAGGCCTATGATGATCAAAATGAAAATGAAGAAATATTTCATATTGGGTAAAATTCAAATATAAAATAATAGAAGAATAAAAATGTAATCCTGTTTTAAAATGGATGTAAAAAAATATTTACAGATTTATTCCAATGAATTTTATGAGTGGAAGTGAATAGAAAATTAATTTATTTTAAATAGATAAAATAAAGTTTAAAATGAATCTGATTGAAATTTATAGTAAGTTTTTAAAATATCCTGTCTTAATTTTAAACATTAAAACAAAAGAATTTTAGTAATGTAAGTTTCAACGATATGTTTTTCAGTGAATGAAATCTCTAAAAATTGAAAAATTTACTAAAATTAAGATTAATGTTCGAGCTAAGAAGTCAATAATACTTATGATTAGGACTTTAAAATAAAAAAAAATAAAAAATTATTTTCCCTAAACTATAGCTGATTTAAAAACTTTTTTTGAAGACAAATATTAAAATTATTAGTAATCCATAATACCGATTCAATTTTTAAATAGCTTTTTTAAGCAATTAATGTGAGAATAAATTGGTTTTAGAATAAGGTTAGCTATCTATTTTCTGAATCATTAATTACATTTCGTAAATCGTAAATCTCTAGCTAGCTTTTTGAACAATTTATTGTTAAACCAAAAAACAATCCTCTTTATTCATTTAATACTAAGTCTTTAGATGCAAT
>JBBQYA010000088.1:0-11356 GCA_038209155.1 Sphingobacteriales bacterium
ATTATTAAATGATTTTTTAAAAACTGAATTAAAGGAATTAATTGAAATACTAAAAATCTATCCTTGCAAAATACTGATTGGTTCTGCAGGTTCATTTGAAACTTTTGCAGCGATGTGTGAAAATAACATTGGAAAAAATTCATTCTCTACTCCTTCCTATTTATTTGATATCAAAGAATTAAATAAGGTGCTGCATTATTTAGAAAAATCAACTTTAGCAGAACGAAGAATAAATGCTTCGATCATTCCACTACGTGTAGAAATGATAGTTCCAGCAGCTATAATTACAAAATTGATTTTGCAAATGTTAGTTCCACAAGAAGTTTATTTGTCCACTTTTGCTCTGAAGGAAGGTGTTTTAGTAAATTTTATTAATCAAATAAAAAATAATCAAGCTAAAAAAAATTGAAAATTAAGTTAAATAATTCCTAATTCTTTCAATTTTCTGTAGAGTTTTTCAGTAGGTAATCCTACTACGTTAGTGTAAGATCCATCTATTTTTTCTATTGCATTTACTCCTATCCAATCTTGAATTCCGTAGCTTCCTGCTTTATCAAGAGGTTGAAAATTGTCCACATAGTATTCAATTTCTGATTGTTTTAAATATCTAAAATAAACATCTGTCCGATCAGAAATAGTAGTTAAAACACCTTCGTGCATAATGCTAACAGCAGTAATAACAGTATGCATGGAATCTGATAAAAGATTCAACATACTTACAGCATGATCTCGATCTTCGGGTTTGCCTAAAAGTTTACCATGCACTAGAACAACTGTATCAGATGTAATAATAACGGAATCTTCTGGTGCATCATCGAAAGCGTGAGCCTTTTTTTCAGATAAAAAAATGGGAACTTCTTCCAGTTTCATATCTGAAGGAAAATTTTCTTCGACTTCTCTTGATTCTACACTAAATGAAATGCCCATTTGATTTAGCAATTCTGATCTACGAGGCGATTTGGAGGCGAGTATTATTTTCAAATTATTTATGCAAAATAATATAAAATAGAAATCGAAAAAGTACCTCCAATTAAAATTAAATGAGTTAATACGGAAAGTATTTTAAATATTTCTTTTGAAGGAGGTAAATACAATAAAATCAAAATCAACAAACTTGGAAATTGAATAAGAGAAAGTAAATAAATAAATGGTCGTAAGGAGTTGTTTTTCAATTGTAAAACTTGCAAATACCCAATACCAGTTACCATTATTAAAATGAAAATAGTGACTGTGACCCGAGTATAATTTACACCAAATGTTTGAACCATAGAACCTGTATTTTGTGTTCCCTTAAAATTTAAATATAAATCTGATAATAATTTTTCTACAATAAAAAATAAAGCAATAAATGCTGAATAAATTGAAATTATTTTCAACATAAATAGTGCTAAACTTTTTTGCTCAGCAAAATATGTTCGATAAAATGCTGGCTCAAACGTCAATAGAAAAATAAAAGCAGCAGCAATGAGTAAACTCTTAACTGTCATTCCTAACCAAGGTTGAAAGCGATAGTTTATTTGATAAAACCATATTAAGCCCATAATGAAAATAGGAAATACCGCTAGTAAAAGTACTTGACTAGATTTTGCTAAGAAAATAAATCCTAACATAGAAATAGAAGAAGCAATGAAAAAACCTCTTTGGTTTCTTTTTTCTATTAAAATCCATGCAGCTATAATCATTGAAACAATAGAACAAACTAAAACTAAAAAACCGTTAGCTTTTAAACCTGGCATCATGGTAAACGCATCTAATGTTGGTTCAATTATCGTAATTCTTATGCTGTACATGGCTAATACCAAAAGTATTAAACAGAAAACTAACCCAGATAAACTTTTATTAAGCATTGTTTTTTACCATTTATAGGCATCTTGATTCATCCAATTATCTTGAACTTTCAACACTTGTTCTATAACATCTCTGACTGCACCTTTACCCCCGATTTTATCAGAAATATAAGTGCAAATTTCTTTCACTTCCTCTACAGCATCAGCCGGACAAGTTGGAATACCTACTTTTTGTAATACTTCACAATCTGGAATATCATCTCCCATGTATAAAATCTCGTCTGGGTTTAGGGAATTATCGCTAACAAATTTTGTGAAAACTTCAATTTTATTGTGGGAATTCATAAAAACATCTATTACCCCTAGCTTCTTAAATCTATCTAAAACTCCTGAGGAATAGCCACCAGAAATCACAGCAATTCGATAGCCTTTCTTAATCGCTAATTGCAAAGCATAACCATCTTTTATATTCATATTCCGCAAGTGCTCACCACTTTCTGTAACTAAAACAGAACCGTCAGTTAATACTCCATCTACATCAAAAATAAAAGTCTTAATTGAAATTAATTTTTGTAAATAACTCATGATTTTAATTTTAGATTTTAATTTTGAGCATCACGCCATTCATACACCCAAGCAGATTGGATCATTTCCAAATGCCCTTCATTACATTCTTCTTTAGTGCCTTTAAAATTAGGTAAATTAAGAACCCAATCTATTAATTCTGTAAATCGTATGCGATAGATTTTTGATTCTGTGAAATCATCACCAAATTTTTCGTACAATGCAATTGCTATATCTTCGGTATCTTTCCAATGAATTGGAAGTTGAAAGTCGTTATTCATAATAAAGTTTTGATAAAATTAATGTCCCATAAATGAGGACTGATCTGGAATGGTGACGGAAATATCACCAACTAAAACTACACATTGGCAAGCAAGTCGAGAAGTTATTTTTGGATTTAATGCTCTATCGATAAAATCTTCTTCTTTGTCTGAAATTTCTTGAATATTATCCATTCCATCATTCACATAAACTTGGCAGGTACTGCAACCACAAACGCCACCACAATTATGTTGAAGTTCAATTCCATTTTCCAAAGCAATATCAAGCACATTTTCTCCTTCAGCAATGGCAAGATTTATGGATTCTAAACCTTTTTCTACAAAGTTTATGTTAAGTTTATAAATATTCATCTAAGGGCAAAAGTATAAATTAAAATCGTTCAGCTCAGATCAAATTCTGCTTTTGCTAATCTTATCGCTTAATAATTGGTAAACTGCTAATAAATCAGGATTGTTTTGCAAAAACTCTTCATGACTCTTCAATACAGTTTGGTCATCTCTAATTGCTGGCCCAGTTTGAGTGTTTTCGGGATATAAATTTTGAACTTTTAACGCTGTTTCCATTATCAAAGGTCTAATAATATCAAATGGAATAGATTCTTTTTCCAAGATTTGTTTGGCTGCTGTGTATAAATAGTTAGGGAAATTGCAGGCAAAGACTGCTGCTATATGAATAACTTTTCTTTGCTCAGAATTTATTTCATAAATTTTATTGCTTAACAAAATACTTAAACTTTTAAGTATTTCTAAATCTGAATTTAATTCTGCTTCAATGCAAATTGGAATTTGTGAAAAGTCAATTTCTTTATTTTTACTTAATGTTTGAACAGGGTACAAAACCGCTTTTCTATGTTTTTTGTTTTGTAAATTATTTATTGAGATAGAACCAGCTGTATGAATTAAAAGACTTCCATATCCAGGTATATTTTTTGATATTTCTAAAACAGCGTCATCTTTAATTGCTAGAATGTAGATATCAGCTTTTTTAAGATTCTTAAGTTCTTGAATAAAATTAGTTTTTAATAAATCCGCTAATTTCTTTCCTTCAATTTCATTTCTGCTATAAATCTCCAAAACAAGCTGTCCAGCTTTTAATAATGCTTTTCCTAATTGAAAAGCCATATTTCCTGAGCCTAAAATACTAACAGTGAACTTCATCTACTTAAATTCAACATTGGTTTTAATCGCTGGTATATAGAAAGTAAAAACCCAATAATCATAATAATAGTTCCTCCCCACAATAAGTTTATATAAGGAAAAATGATTGCTTTCATTATAATAAAATCTTTTTTTGCAGGTTTCTTTTCTCTAATTGTTAATTCAATGCTTGCCTTTTCTGGAATTATTTTATCAAAAGAAAACTTTAAACCTTCCTCAACTAATTTCACTGGAAAACCAAAAGATAAACCTCCCTTTATTATAAATACCGGTTCAGCTTTTATTATTTTATTTTCCCTTTTAATTTCTAAAACCGCTCCGACAGCTAAATCATCTGCACCTAATTTAATGTCTTTTAAAGTTGCATTTCTATTTAGTGCCTTTAATGTAATGATGCCTTTATTTAAATGCACAGTATCTCCGATTTTTAAAGTTTTCACCATAGCTGGTAAATAATCTTCATCTTCACTATGTTCACTTCCGTCTTCGTGTTTGTGTTCCTCATCATCTTTTACGGGCACTGAGGTTACGTGTGTATAGATATCATGCAATAAATAATGCTTCGTGTCTGGAGATGCAATTAAACCCATTTTTGGATTAATTTGAGCATTTGGTAAAAGGGTAAAACTTTTCTTCATTTTACCGCTAACCGTATCTTTTCTTTGATAATTAACTTTATAATAGGTATTTGGTCCAGAAATAGAGTCACCTTGATAAGTAATTGTGTAATCTTCCATTTGCAATGGTTCATTCTTGAAAAGTAGAACATTCTCTCGAGTATTTTTTGGATCAAAATCTTCTCCGTATCCAAATCCAGATTTATTAATAGAAATAATTTTACTTTCAGATGCAGCTACTAATGCTCCAATTAGAAGCATTGCAAAACCGATATGAGCCACAGCGGAACCAGCTAGTTTTGTTTTGCCTTTGATGGCAGCAATCATTAATTCTCCATTTGCAAGGATAGAAAATAATGCAGTAAAAATTAAAACCAAATATTGTAGGTTGTAAATTTTCCCTAGCCAAAGTATGAGTAAAGTAATCCCAAATGCAATTCCTAAAGACATGGTGATTTTCTTGAAAAACTTTCCAGAATCTGTATTTTTATATTTTAAAAATTGCGAAAACGCAGAAATAAAAGCAATAATAAAAGCAATAGGTAATTGCCATTTGTTATAGTGAGCAATTGGATTAGTTGGAGGTGCTATTTTAGTTCCAAATAAGGCATTGAACACTGGAATGGAGGTAGTTACCATTATTTGAAAACACGAAATAGTAAGAACCAAGGCTCCAATAAAGAGCCAAAATTCTCTGGAATAAGTCTCTTCATCCTTATGAGTGATGGGAAATTCTTTCCAATTATAAATCATCAGACCAACAGCTAAAACCAGAAATATACCTATGTAAATCACCAACTGTCCCGACATACCTAAATCGGTAAACGCGTGGACAGAAGTTTCTCCAAGAATTCCACTACGAGTAAGAAAACTTGCATAAAGAACCAAAATAAAACTTATAATAGTAAGAAATAAGGCAGTGAAATAAGAGTTTCCTGTATGTTTGTATGCCAACATAACATGTACGGCAGCTATTAATGTTAACCAAGGAATAAGGGAAGCATTCTCTACCGGATCCCAAGCCCAAAATCCTCCAAAGTTTAAAGCTTCATAAGCCCAGAAAGAACCCATTACTATTCCTGTTCCTAAAATCATAACAGCAAATAATGCCCAAGGCAAAGCTGGTTTCATCCATTCAGAAAATCTTTTTGTCCACATACCAGCCATTGCAAAAGCAAATGGAACCACCATGGAAGCAAAACCCAAAAATAATGTTGGAGGATGAATAACCATCCAATAATTTTGAAGTAATGGATTTAATCCGTTTCCATCTTTAATTAAACTCAAATATTCTGGTCTAGAAAAGATTGGTCCTTCAATAGCGTTTCTTAAAAGTACAAAAGGCGAGCTTCCAATTTTTTGACCTAATATTTCTACTCCTAGCAACATGGAAAGAATTAAAACTTGGGAAAGAGCTACAAAAGTCATGACTGAATCTTCCCAAGATTTAGAAAACCTAACTAAAATCAATCCTAAAACGGATTGCCAAAAAGCCCAAAGCAGAAAACTTCCTTCTTGACCTTCCCAAAAACAGGAAATCATGTAATGAGTTGGTAATGTAGTAGATGAATGAGCCCAAGCATAATGATACTCAAACAAATGAGAATAAATTATATAAAATAAACTTGCTCCAATGGCTAGAACGGAAAATGCTTGTGTGTAAAAACTAATTCTTGCAATTTGTTTCCATGAGTTATCTGCACTATCATTGATTGTAGAAAAATAATATGCGATGAGTGATAAAACTGCTGATCCGAATCCTAGAACAATGAAAAATTGGCCGAGCTGACCAGGTAATAAATGCTCACCTATAAATTTAATATCCATTAATTATAATGCGGAGTTTTGGGTAATGAAATTCTGAATTTATTAAAAAAGTCTATATTTCAGAATAGTAAATGAGTTTAAGTAGTTGCCGTAACTTCGGTTTCTGTGTATTTAGAAGGACATTTCATAAGGATTTTTTCAGCATAAAATGCATCTTTTCCCATTTCTCCTGTCAATACAATTTGTTCTGACCGTTCGAAATCTTGCGGTTTTGTTCCTTTAAAAACTACTTTGCATTCTTCACCTTTGGAATCTTTCATGTAAAATGAAAAATAATTTGCATCCACTTCGGGATTATAATGCATTGTTTTTTCTTTTAATAATGTTCCAACTACGTGTATTTCAGCCTTTTCCTCTCTTGCTTCAGCAAAATTTGAGTAGGTACTTGAATCCGCATAAGTGCTTATAATGGCACCGATTGCTACCGCAATGATGACCATACCAATGAGATGAGATTTTTTCATTTTATTTACTCTACAAAAATAAGCAAAAACTGCCTCTGATTGATATAATGCAAACACTAATTTTATTTAGAATGTTTTTAGATAATAAAATAAAGCACTTTCTCCTTTTTATTTTTTAAACTTTTTTAAGAAATCAACTAGATGAACCAAATTTTATGTTCCTAATTTTTTTATTTTTCTAATTTTAAATTGATAAATTAATTTCTTAAAAAAATATCTAAAAACTTGAGCAAAAAAATGAAAACAAGATTACAGTATCAAGTTTTTAATTCTAATTCTTCACTGGCAAACAGCTATGCATTTTTCCATATTCCATCATTTGATCTGAAAAACTTGTTGGATATTCAACTAACACATCTTTTATTATACCATTTTCCATAATAGGAACTAATCTTGGTTGAATAAATCCTTTATAAGGTGCAACATTTAGTTTTTCAAAACGCTTCAAGACTTCGGCATGAAGAATTTTATCCACTTTAACTCCGTAGTTTTCAACTAAATTTTTACCAGCTACGAAATCTCCTTCTGATTTTATTCGTTGAATCTCTTTTAATAGATTTCCAAAAATGACCCGAAGTTTATCGTAATCATTAATTTTAAAATAAGTTTTTCCATCTCTAGTAACTTTTTCAATCACTTTTTCTGCTAATCCTTTCTCGTAAGCCCAAGAAGCATTTAATTGTCGGTTTCGCATATGAGCTTCCTCTAAATTATCTCCAATTTTTATACGATTCAATTGAGTCATCAAGCCATTATTTATGTAAGAATCATATTCTGCTTTACCTACATCTGTATTGTCAGCTACGCCAATTTCAACTAGTTTCTTATCAATGATATAATACAAAGCCACCAAATCTGCTCGAGCTTCTTCTAAAGTGCTACTATAATTTTTCAATGTAACATCTGGAGTAGAAATTCCTGGGTTTATTTGTCCAGAAGCATGACCAATAACTTCGTGCATATCAGTATGTAAATCACCAGCTAATGCTCCATATTTTTTTCCACGTTCTAAAATCTCTTCACTAAAAGAAAATTCAGCAGCGGTTGGACTTTTTGCTCCAACTATATTATAAGATTTAACAATATTACCTAGAGAAACTGATTTAGAACCGTGCTGCTCACGCACCCAGTTTGAGTTCGGAAGATTAATTCCAATTGGTGTTGCAGGCGCCGCATCACCAGACTCTCCAATTATTGTAATCACCTTAGCACTAATTCCTTTTACACTTTTCTTTTTGTGTTGAGGCATTAAAGGAGAATTATCTTCAAACCATTGAGCTTCTTTTGCAATGGCAGCAATCCTCTTGGTTGCCTCCATATCTTTAATAGAAACTACAGATTCGTAACTGCCCCTCATCGCAATTGCATCTTGATAAACCTCAATAAAACCATTCACTACGTCCACCCTAGAATCAACATCTTTAACCCAAGCTATAGAATATTCATCCCAAATTCTTAAATCTCCAGTTCTGTAATAAGAAATTAATTTTTGAAGAGCATCTTTTTGCAGATCATTTTCGGCTACTATTACTGCTTTCTCTAACCAATAAATAATCTTTTGAATAGCAGGACTATACATTCCACCAAGCTTCCAAGTTTTCTCTAAAATAATTCCTTTTTCTTTAATTAATTTAGAATTCAAACCATAAGAAATTGGGGTTTTATTAGCTGTATCTCTTTTATTAGCATAAAAATTTTCTACCTCTTTTTGAGTTACACCTTCGTAAAAATTATTGGCTGAACCTTTTACATTATCAATTCCTTCTGTAAGATTCACACATTTAGCATCTATCTTCGGATCAAATAAAATAGGCTTAAGAAAAGAAAATAACTTATCTCTTGTTTGTCCTGTTGCCAGAGGCAAAAGAGAAGAATCAGCTTCATTTAGTAAATTTTTAAAATATTCTGAGTCGATTTCAGGAATCATTTTAACATTAGAATAATGATGATGAATTCCGTTGGAAAACCAAACTCTTTTTACCCAAACTTCAAATTTCTTAAACTCCTCTGTATCTCTATTTCCTTTGTAAGATTCAAAAATAGCCTCATTCGTTTTTCTAATTAAAATATTATTTCGGTATTTCTGATCGTAAATAATATCTCTACCAGCTAAGCCAGCTTCATACAAATAATAACATAATTCTTTTTGTTTCAAACTAAGTTCTGTAAAACCAGGTATTTCAAATCTTAAAACCTGAATATCTGCAAACCTTTCGTTTTCAACCTGAAAACCAGCTGTTTCTGTAACTTCTTTCACTGTGACATCAACCGATTTGGTTTTTTGTTTACAAGAAAATAATTGGCTGATTGATACAATGGCAAAGAGAATTATAATTTTTTTCATGATTAAATTTGGACTTTAGATTCCACTAAATTAGGTTTTTAACATGAATTTAATGTTAACTTTACATACCTAGTATCAATTTTTAAGTTTTTGAACTAAAATATTCCTTCTATCTTTACTATATCATTCCTGATAATTAATTTAAAATACCAATGACGGACTTTAACAATCCACAGGTGGCTAAGCTTCCAGACCATTTAAAGCAATATATTGTAGATCAACATTATGAAAAATACACACCAATAGATCAGGCGGTTTGGCGCTATGTGATGCGGCAGAATTACGATTATTTAAAGGATGTTGCTTTTTATCCTTACATAGAAGGGCTTAAACGTGCAGGCCTAACTATAGAGCGTATTCCTGATTTAGAAACCATGAATCAAAATTTGGGTAAAATTGGTTGGGGCGCAGTTACCGTTGACGGTTTTATTCCTCCTGCCGCATTTATGGAATACCAAGCTTATAAAGTATTGGTAATAGCAGCAGATATTAGACAAATAAAACACATAGAATATACTCCAGCTCCAGATATTATTCACGAAGCTTCAGGTCATGCTCCAATTATAGCTGATAAAGATTATGCTCAATATTTGCAATATATTGGAGAAATAGGCTCAAAAGCAATGTTTTCTTACAAAGATTTTGAATTATACGAAGCTATTCGTCATTTATCTATTTTAAAAGAATTACCTGATGCAGATCCTATATTAATTTCGGAAGCGAATAAAGATGTTATTAAAAAACAAAAGAATTTAGGCAATCCATCAGAAATGGCATTATTAAGTAGATTGCATTGGTGGACAGTAGAATATGGTTTGATCCAAACAGAAACTGGACCTAAAATTTATGGTGCTGGACTTTTATCTTCAATAGGAGAAAGCGCTTCATGTATGTTGGATTCGGTTGCAAAAATTCCTTATACTATTGATGCTGTTAATGTTCCATTTGATATTACACAAACTCAACCACAGCTTTTTATCACTCCAAACTTTGAAAATTTAATTGCAGTTTTAGAAGAATTTGCTAATAAAATGGCTTTCAGAACTGGTGGTAAAGCTGGGTTGGAAAAAGCGATTGAATGCAAAAATATTTCTACCGCAGTTTTGAGTTCTGGAATTCAAATTTCTGGTGTTATTTCTGGTATTGAATTGGATAAAAATGACAAACCAGTTCTAGTTCAATTTGAAGGAAATACTGCTTTGGCTTATAATAATAAGGAAATTCAGGGCTGGGGAAAAAATACGTTATCGAGAGGATTTATAAGTCCAATTGGAGAAATAAAAAATTCATTAGATCTATTAGAAGATTTAAGCGAAAATGATTTAGATTCATTTAAAAATAAAGAAACTGGAAAAACCTCAATTGAATTTAAGAATGGAATTGTAATTGAAGGAATTGTGAAAAAGGTTGAAAAAAGAAATTCGAAAAATATCTTTATCATATTTTCTAATTGCACTGTTTCAAATCCTAAAACAGATAAAATTTATTATAATTATTCTGAAGATTTTCTTTTAACTATTGGTTCAAAAGTCGATTCTGTATTTTGTGGTGCAGCAGATAAAGATGCTTATAATCAACTATCACTTGTAAGCAAAAAAGCAACTCCACACCAAGTTGAATATTCAAAGGAATTAAAAGAATTACATAAAATTTATAGAAATATAGCTCATTGCAGAATTAATGGTTGCAAAGAAATAGAACTTAAATCGATTTGGGAGAAATTGCTTTTACATTATCCAGAGGATTGGTTAGCCAGTATGGAATTGTATGAGTTAGTAAAAACAGAAGATAAATATCCAGATTTAATGCAGTTGATTTTTCATCATCTAACAAAAAAAGCAGAATCAGATCCAGAAATAAACAAATTAATTAATGATGGCTTTCGAGTGGTTGAAAATCAATTAAAATCATTTGCTTAAAAAACAATACTATTTATGAATTATTTAATAACTGGTGCTAGTAGCGGAGTTGGATTTGAAACTGTTTTAGAATTAAGTTTAAAAAGCAGTAATCGGATCATTGCTTTGGCAAGATCAGATGATAAGTTAAAAAATCTTTTAAATATAGCTCTCTCAATTTCCCCGGATTGCAAAGTTTATATCCTAAAATTTGATATTGTAAATGATAATTATCAAGAGGTTTTAATTCCATTTATTAAAACACATTTTAATCACATAGATATTTTAATTAACAATGCTGGCCAATTAATTAATAAACCATTTTTGGAATTGAATGATGAAGATTGGAAAGAAATGTTTGACAATAACGTAATGGGAGCAGTTAAAATGATTCGAAACTTACTTCCTTATTTTTC